>CBDUAX010000688.1:0-2561 GCA_965365235.1 uncultured bacterium | reverse complement strand
GGCTCCGGAGTGTAGGAAGCTGGACAAGGCCTCATCCTTCAGGTCCCGGTTCACCGCGGTCGCGATTCCACCGATCGTGGAGCTCCCGTCCCGGAAGTCCCTCCGCACCCGACCAACCAGGTAGTTGGAGAGTGGCTCCACCGGGGTATTCCCCCTTACCCCCTCGGGCGTGAGGAACCGACCCCTCTCTTGCATGGTCACGGCCTCCATGAGCCCCAACGACCAGTTGTCGCCCAACCGCCCGCTGAGCTTGGCCGCGCCGGCAATGGTGGTCTGTTCCGGCGAATTGGTGTAGGTGGCACCCAGACCCCCGAGGTTTCGTTGGGGAGCCCGGCCGATACGCCGGGAATAGAAAAGGTCCCCCATGTCGGGACCGCCCATCCCATGACTGGGGAAGCCATAGCGGAAGATCTCGGCCCCTTCCGTGAAGAAGGGTCGTCGCTCGGGGAAATAGGTCTCGTACTGCGTGAGGTTCACCACGGCCGGATCGACCTCGACCTGGCCGAAATCGGGGTTGATGGTGGCATCGAGGGTGAGCTGTCCGGTGATCCCGTATTTGAGATCCAGCCCCATGTTGGAAAACCGCTCCGAGTCATCACGGAAGGGATTCCCAGGAGCAACATTGAGATGTTCGGATCGAGTGGTGACATAAGGGAGCAGCTCCAGCCGGTCCGGTTCCTGAACCTGACCTAAACCCCGGAGATGTCCGTACCGATGCGGGCCGGCGTTCTCGTTCCGGGGAGTGAAGGCGAACCAGGCCGATTCCTGCTTCCTGGAAATATTCCGGGTGACCTGGATCCCCCACTCGGCATCGTCGGAACTCTCGAACCGGAGCTGGGAGAAAGGGATCTTCCACTCAGCCGACCATCCTTCTTCGTCGATCTGGGCTGCTCCCTCCCACACCGGGTCCCATCCAAAATCGTATTGTCCGTCTGCGCCCAACGCCGCGTCCTGGTACGCCCCGGACGGAGTCAATGTGAATGCATAGGCCGTGTTGTGATCGTGCCGGGAATCCAGATTGACAATGACATAGTCGAAGTCGGAGACCACGTCCCGCCTGACCAGAGTCGCGCGGATCTCCTCCGGATTCGTGTCGAAGAATCGGCCACCCACATAGAGGGCATCGGGGCCCACCAGGACCCGAATCTCTGTGCGCTCTGAAACCGGGTGCCCTTCGTCCGGTTCTCGTTGTATGAAGGTGTTGTACGGCTCGGCCTGACCCCAACCGGGCTCATCCAAAACCCCGTCGATGGAGAGCACCCCCACCAGAGGGGCCGCCAGCAGAACCGGCGCCATGGTGGCGTGATCATAGGGACGTTCGGGAGGGGGGTTGAACTGCGGTCCCGTCTCCTGACCGGTCTGTGCGAAGGCCGGGCGGGAGAGAAGGAGGGAAAGGAGGATCAGAACACCGACCAGGAGGAAAACGCTCAGGCCTGAAGGGCGTTGGAAAACCACCTCCAGCCGTCCGCCTTTCCAGATGTGTAGGGAGGGCATGCTATTGTCCCGTCTCGATGAATATGACGCTCTGGCTCGGGTTGGCTGGTCGGGTCCAAGATCGAGCCCAGGGCAAATCCACCGATGGCGGGTGCCTCACCTCCGGTTCAAGGTGTTCACTAAATAGGATGTCTGAACGGACCGTCAGGTTGTGGGAGGGGGTGTCAGGGAGTTGTCAGAGAAAAGTGGGATGACTTGAGAGGGTCCATCCTGAAGTTGGGTGGGACTTCGTCCCACCCATTCGGACTGGCCCAGCAGCTCGAAAAAAAAGGGGCGGGGAGCCGGACGGCCGGTGCCACCCGGCGCCAGGATTAGATCAAGTCCCTCCACGGGGAATCCGGGAATACCACTCGGGCCCGTCGCCCTTTCTCCATCCCGTCCAGGTGAAGGAAGAAGGCCCCCACCCCCGCAGCTCCCTGCATCCATCCGGTCTGGGCTACCACATCTTCCGGTTGGGTCCGGTTCTCAGCCTGAATCCACCGAGCCTGGGTTCCTTCCTCCGTTGCCTCTGCTCTGAGGTAGTCTCCTAGTTCCTGCGCAAACCGCAGGTCCTCCGGCGATCCAGTCAGGGCGTGGAGGGAGAGGAAGAAGTCCCCGACCCCCGCGTCCCCACAACACTGGCTGACGTTGTTCCAGAAACCTTCAGGGCGGAGCTGGGGGATGCCCTGGTGGAGGACCCCCCTCTTCCCTTGGCCCACCCACTTCAGATACTCCTTCTCTCCGGTGACCCGTGCCATCTGAACGAAGTGGCGGGCGGTGCCAACGGGTCCATGGCACCAACCTAGGTAAAAGAGGTCCTCCCCACCCGGTTCGTGGTGGAGGATCCGACACCCACCCTGGGCATCGCATATGGAGGTATTCTCCAGGTACCAGGCCCCATAGATGGCTGGCGCGAGAAAAGCCTCGTCGCCGGTGACCCCGTATAAACGGGCCAGGAAATAGGCCACACCGGCGGTGCCATGGGAGAAGTTGGGCATGAGGCGAGGATACGCCTCCGACATGGGCCATTTGAGGCCGTTGTTGGCAGGGCGTCCTCGCTGACCCAGGAGCGTCCCGGTTTGGATCGC
>CBDUAX010000687.1:0-2565 GCA_965365235.1 uncultured bacterium | reverse complement strand
GAGCTAGGAGGGGATCTCCTTTCGAGTATCACACTCGACATCTTCGACATGGGTAGCAAGCTGGGTGCATTCGGCATCTACAGAAACGGGATGTCAGCGGGGGCTACATTCCCGGATTGGGGAACCGAAGGGTACCGACAGGGAACTGTGGCTGCGGCATGGAAGGACGGCATCTTCATACAAGCCGAGGCCGACGACGATCGCACAATCCTGATCAGTATGCTGGAACGGCTCATGACGAATGTCTGTCGAGAGGTCATCGGCGATGAGTCCCTCCCGGCGATCCTGAATCGATTCCCGTCCGATGGCCTGGTTTCCCTGAGCGAGCGGTATGTGGCCGCTGACCTCTTCGGCCACACGTTCCTTCCAGGCGGCCTCCTGGCTGCCTATGAGATCGACGGTCCTGAAGGGGAGCTGTTCTTCAGCGACCTGGGGAGTGAGGAAGCCGCCATTGAGGCGATGGCCAGGCTGCGTGCGTATCAATCGGAGTGGGGCGATATCATTCACGAGGTTCCATCGATCGGTGCAGGTGCTTACCGTTTTTCAGATCCCGGTCTGGGCCCTGGGATCGTGACCGTCGCGAGGGGTCATGTCGCGGGAGTCTACGGTGATCTTCCGTACGCTGATCAGAGAGGTCTGCTCGATCGGCTCGTCGACCGCCTCGATTTGTCGCACTGAGAACCCCCCTGGCTGGAAGGCGCACCACCAAACTGACGGTGCCCAAGATCAGGTCCAGATCGCCAAACCCCCGCCTGAGGGTGGCTGGTCAGACGAGGCAAACAGTTGTGGATATGGGCCTGGGTAGACTCGAGCTACCGACCTCACGCTTATTATGCCCCGGCCGAATGGGCCAAATCCCGGCATTTTTCCCAACTTTCACGGGCAGGACGCACGATCTGCCCCTTTTCCGGCAAACCATGCCGGAATCTGCCGGCATAAATCGGCCCAATGACCGGCCCAAAATCCCACCTGAACCTGCCAGACGCCCCACACCTTCATCGCATTCCTGTCCGAGCCCGACCCCTGCCCGGACCCCGCTTCGCGCGGTGCCCACGACTTCGATCAGACCTGGGGCGCCCGACCTTCGTCCCGCTTCGGTCCCGCTGGAGGCTCGCCTGGGCTTCCTTTTCCCAAGGGTCACCCCCTCCCGTTGGGCCTCTACTTCCGGGTGAGTGTTAGGTGCATGGGCGTGGTGAAGTCAGCCACATGGATGAAGTCGCCGTCCACCAACCGCCAGAGCTCCGTGACGTCGTCCACCCCGGATTCGTCCCCTCCACACTCGGTTCCGTCTGTCATCACGTGCCAGGTGCCCGCATCCGGATGCGTCACGCAGAGGCCGTCTTCATAATGATCCAACCCTCCTTCCGGAGTCTCGATGCGGGCACCGAAGAGCAGTCGCCATTCCCAGACGTCGCCGTTGCCATAGTCGTTGAAGCCGATCTTTCCGGCGTCCAGGAGTGTCGTACCCACGCCCATGGTGTACATCCCGCCTGATGAGTCTCTCGTGTGCAGCGTCACGTCGGAGGTGAAGACGGGCCAGGAATCCCCTGCCTCCACCAAAGCGTCCTTGAAGGCGTTGAGGTGATCGACCTCGAAGACCTCCCAAGGCGGCAACCCCAGATCTACCTCGACGTACCTGCGCGCAGGGTCATCTTCGTCCTTCTTCTTTCCGTCGAAGGCCTGGAAGTAAAGCATCCCGTTGTCCCTGATGATCGCGGACACAAACGCCGAGTCGTGCGCGTATTCCGGATAGCCGTCGGAACGGATACCGTCCGTGCCATCCGCGAAGACGACCCTGAGGGGAATGTCTTCGTCTTTCGATGGCTTTCCGACTCCATCAGGCTTCGCAAAGGAGGGGGTCAGGTCGAGAGCCGTGTCCCCAGGCCCGGTGGGCTCTTCCCCGCAGGCCGCCACCGCCAGAATTGGCAGAACGAGCAGCCACATACGCCTAGCCTTGGTTTCCATCAGTCTCCTCCTTGCCGATCCGTCATTGGGTATTCCTCAGTCCATGCTGGAGCCAGTGGGTTTCCTGGACCCCACCAGGGAATTCGCAGTTTTGTGTGGAGACCATAATCCGTAGGGGTCAAACAAGAGTCAGCGGGACCCGTTTGACTGGCGTTTGACTGGATACGGGGACATTGTTGGGCAGTTCTTCCACCTGAAAATCTGGAGGAGCGCCGTGTTTCATCTGCAGACCCTGGGCGGAATCGATCTGCGCGGACCCGGCGGTGAACCTCTCGCCGCAGTGACCTCCCGCCCGCGGGAGATGGCCCTTCTCATCTACCTGGCCGCGGCCGGCCCCAAGGCTTTCCGCAGAAGGGACACCGTCCTGGCTTTGTTCTGGCCCGAGCGTCCGGAAGACCGGTCCAGGCATACGCTGAACCAGATGCTCTACCAGCTCCGCCGCACCCTTGGCGAAGAGGTCCTGGTCAGCCGCGGCCAGGAGGAGGTCGGCGTCAGCAACGAGCTCCTACGATGTGACGCCGTTGAGTCCAGAAACGCCCTGGAGGAGGAGCGCTGGGAGGACGCCCTCGCCCTCTACCACGGCCCGTTCCTCCCGGGGTT
>CBDUAX010000686.1:0-2566 GCA_965365235.1 uncultured bacterium | reverse complement strand
GTTTGTAGTGTCCGTGAACGTTCCCAAAGGTGGCGGCAAAGGTGAACGGTCCGATCTCATGGAGGGCTTCGTAAACCGCCAACATGTCTTCCGGGGTCGTGTATAACTTGTCCTCCGGGGTGTCATCACTTCCTGAGGCGCCATCCTCTTCGCCCCCCACCACCCCCGCTTCCACCTCCAGGATGATCTCCTGAGCCACGCAGTAGCCCAAGTACTCTTGGGAAAGGGCCATGTTCTCTTCCAGGGGAAGATTGGAGGCATCGAGCATGTGGTTCTGGAAGAGGTTGTTCTCCCCTCTTGCCCGGCGTTCTTCAGTGGCCCGGATGAGGGGTTTCAGGAAGGTAGCGGCCTTGTCAGGGGGGCAGTGATCGGTGTTCAGAGCGATGACCACGTTGTACTGCTCTGCCAACCTGTGGGCTGCCTCGGCAAGGGCGATACATCCGAATGTCGCATCCTTATTGGCCAGTCCCGAAGCGAACTGACCCGCACCCGTTGAGAACTGAATGATCCCGTCCGAGTTGGACTCCGCAAACCCTTTCATTGCCGCGTTGAGGGTGATGATGGATGTGGTGTTGATGGCAGGGTAGGCGTAGCTGCCGTCCTGAGCCGCCTTCAACATCTGACGGAATTGAGCCGGCGTCGCGATGGGCATCGGACTTCCTCGTTTGATGGTTCCAAGGGCCAGATGTACAGAAGGATAGGCCTTTCAGGATGGCTTGGCGAGGCGGGCATCGTCGTCGAGGCATCAGGTGTTGGGAACGCTCCCTCCGTTGGTCATCTCTCCACGGATCTCCAATCCGTTGCCGGTTCTGTGAGGCCCCGATCTGCCCCACACGGTCAATGTGGCTCGTGAACCCAAAACACCCCTTGGTCTGGAATCCCTGACACCTCTTTGATTCCCTTTACTGTGCGTATCCCTGCCTTTACCTTTTTTTGTCTCGACGGACCAGGCGGGATCCGGCTTTTCGGCCGAATTTCGCGTCCACAGAGAGCGTGCGAGTAGGGATCGCTGGTGGGCCCCTTCGAGGGACCGCTGGAGGAAAGTCCGAGCTCCGCAGGGCAGAGTGCCGGGTAACGCCCGGGCGCCGCAAGGCGACGGAAAGTGCAGCAGAGAGCAGACCGCCGATGGCTCCCCCGGGAGCACAGGCAAGGGTGAAAGAGCGCACCGGGCCGCTGGTGACAGGGGTCGCAAGGCAAACCCCACCCGGAGCAAGGCCAAATAGGGGACAAGGCGTGGTCCGCGCCATCTGAGTCCCGGGTAGGCTGCTTGAGGCCGGCAGCAATGTCGGTCCCAGAGAAATGATCCCTCCCCGCTTGGGCGGGTGACAGAACTCGGCTTATTCCGCGCGCTCGTTTTGCGCCCGTAGCTCAGCTGGATAGAGCGCTGCCCTCCGGAGGCAGAGGTCGTGGGTTCGAATCCCGCCGGGCGTACTGGAAGAAAGGCTCAGGCATTTGCCTGAGCCTTTCTGTGTATTTGTGTTACCGAGCAGGCGGACGCGTTCGAGCCGGAGGGGTCCTTGTTTTTCTCGCTTTTCCACGGATGCTGCGGCGATCCGGACCCTTCCCCATCGACGGGTCAACTCCCGGAAAGACGGTCGCCGGTCTCACGGCGGACCCAAACGGCAAAGGGCCCTACCTCGCTCCGGAACCTGTAGTTCCCCCACTCTTGCCGAAAGGAATCATTCTGTTTGAGGTATTCGACGTAGGGGAAAGGCATCCCACCGAACGCTTCGTCGGTAGAGATATCGACCAGGACGGTACCGGGTACCGTCCGACGGAATTGGTCGACAAAGATCTGTGTCAGGGCTACCTCCGCCGGGTCCTCGATCCCTATTTCGGTGGCACTGGTCCCGGGGGACCCTCCCATCAACCCCTTGGGCCGGGCTCGAATCCACCAGAGCGCAGGGAAAGGAGAGGCCCAATCCAGGGAGGCATAGTTCGCGAGGGGGAATGAGCGAGACACGAACGCCGACAGGACCAGGAACGATCCGTCCGCTTGGATCCGGGACAGATGGTCAACCTGCTCTCCCAGGGTCCCCGACCGCTCCTTGGCGGCCCGGTTCTGGTCATCGATGTGGAAATAGGTGAGGAGGGCGACCATGGACAACGTAACCCCGAAGAGGGCCCGGCTCGGGAATCCACCTGCCACACGCACCTTGGAGGCTTTCATCGCGGCATCGTAGGCCAGAAGGGCCATCGCCCCTGCCAGCCCTGCGATCACCGGATAGAAATGATAGCTCCAACCCTTTCCCTGCAGGATCACGAGGACCATGGACACCAGTCCGACAGTGAGAAAAAGGCGAGCGAGTCTGGCTATCTCCGTCTTCCGCGGAAGCGTGACGAGCCAACCAAGGAGCAGGGCAATCGACAACCCTCCAGTCGCCAGCTGGAGTCGACTCACTGATGCGAATCTCTCGTAGGTCTCGGCTGTCATCATCAAAAGGGGCAAGTAGTCGCCTTGTACAAGGACGAAAAGGCAGTAGGCCGCCAACCCAACCAGGAGCGTGATTCGTTCTGCTGACCGAAACCATCGCCACGGTCCCATCCCACCCCGCCCCCGCCCCAT
>CBDUAX010000685.1:0-2569 GCA_965365235.1 uncultured bacterium | reverse complement strand
CACAAGGAAGAAGAGGAATGAAACACCTCATCGACGCCTATTCGCCCTCGGAGATGGCCCAGAGAGTGGTACGAATCGGCGTAGCCAAGGGGAACCTGCCCGCGGCGGACTCCCTGATCCTCGCCATTCTGGCAGGATCCTTCATCGGTCTTGGGGCCGCTTTCGCCACGCTCACCACCACGAGCCCGGAGTTGGGTTTTGGACCGGCCAGGTTGCTGGGGGGCGCCACTTTTTCTCTAGGCCTGATCCTCGTGGTAGTAGCAGGGGCCGAACTGTTTACGGGTAACAACCTCGTCGCCATGGCCTGGGCCAGTCGGCTGATCACAACTCGGAAGGTCTTGAGGAACTGGACGCTGGTTTACCTTGGGAATTTCGTGGGCTCGGTGGGTACGGCGCTTTTGGTGTACTACTCGGGTGTTTGGGCCATGGACAGCCACGGGGTCGGCGCCAACGCTCTGGCCATAGCGGCAGCCAAGTGCGATTTGACCTGGATCGAAGCCTTCTTCAGAGGCATTCTCTGCAATGCGTTGGTTTGTCTCGCCGTCTGGCTTTCCCAATCGGCCCGAAGTACCACCGACAAGATCCTGGCCATCGTCTGGCCCATCACAGCCTTCGTTGCCCTGGGGTTCGAACACTGTATCGCCAACATGTATTTTATCCCGCTGGGGATCCTGTTGAAGGCAAATCCTGAACTGACTTCGGCCCTGAGCCCGGGGGCCAATCCGTGGGGCGGGCTGACGTGGACGGGAATGACCAACAACCTCATTCCGGTCACCCTCGGCAATATTGTCGGCGGCACCCTCATGGTGGCTGGGGTCTACTGGTTCGCCTACCTGAGGAACGAAGAAAAGAAGGCGCTCCTGGGAACGGATTGAAGGTTGGACTGGTACCATCGACATCCCCGGAGGAAGAAGCCGATGGGGGACGGCATCTCTCTGGGCGCACCCCCGGCCACCGGCCACCCCTTTCGCTTTCGGAGGAGCTGGACATGACCACTTCGAAAACGTTTTCCCGAAGGGTTTTCCTGAAGACCACCTCTGCCTGTGTTGCCCACATGGCCCTCATGGCCAGTCCCTTTCCCGCTCAAGCCCGGGCCCTGTGGGGTCGTCGGACCCTTGGATCCATCGTGGCACAGGAGTCCTTCGGTCGAATCGAAGAAATCGGCGGCGGTCTGTTCGCCTTTATCTCAACGCCCCTCGGTGGCGATTACACCACCGTTTCGAACGGGGGAATCATCGTTGGAAGGAACGCCGTGCTGGTGGTGGAGGCGTTTCAGACAGAGGAGGGCTCGAGGTGGATCGCAGAAAAGGCCCGGGAACTGACGGGTCGTTGGCCGACCCATGTCGTGGTTACACACTATCACGGCGACCACTCCCGCGGGGTGGAGGGGTACTTCCCCGAGCCCTCCACGGCCGGGGATGAGGTGGGTCCAAGGGTTTACGCCACAGAGACGACTCGCGATCTGACCCTGGAGAGCCTCCCTGAAGACACACCGGAGCGCCAGCGGCGCCGTTTGGCCGACGTGGTCCTGGTAGCCCCCAAGGAACCCACCGAGCTCTCCCTCGGGGGACGGGATGTTTTACTCACTCCCAGGCGGGGGCACACACCCAGCGATGTCTCAGTGGAGATTCCTTTCGAGGGGTTTTCCTGGTGCGGGGATCTGGTCTGGAATGGGATGTTCCCGAACTACATGGATGCCATCCCGAGCCTCCTCTCAGAATCCGTCCGCGCTCTTCAGGCCGACCGACGTCAGATCTACGTGCCCGGGCACGGGCCCCTGGCCGGCGCCGATGACATGTCCCGTTATGTAGCGGTCATCGATGGACTGGAGGAAACGGCCAGGACAGCCCGGCGAGAGGGGTGGACGGCTCAGGAGGCAGGGGAACGCCACAGGATCCCATCGAACCTGGGCGAGTGGACCCTCTTCAACCCCAGTTATTTCCAGCGAGCTGTGGAGGCATGGATGATGGAGTGGGAGGGAGAGAGCTAGGGCCGGGCCTCTCAAAAGGGGCCTAAGAAAAACGACCGCCCCGGTGTCCCGGGGCGGTCGTTGATATTTTGGGCTAGGCCCGATACAGCTATTCGGCCCGTGTGACGTTTTCCGCCGCCGGGCCCTTGGTTCCATCCACAATGTCGAACTCAACCTGGTCACCCTCATTCAGGGTACGGAACCCCTCCGACTGGATGGCGGTGTGGTGGACGAAACAGTCCCGTTCGCCACCCTCGGGGGTGATGAAGCCGAAGCCCTTCTGGTCGTTGAACCACTTAACGGTTCCCTTGGTACGCATGCACCTGCTCCTATGATTTTGTGTTTGCCGGAGTCGGATGATTCCGAACCCTCCGACAAGCTTGCTCGCGCGGACTCGCCCCCGCGCCGGGGAAGCAGCCACCTGGCTGCAATAAAAAGAGCGGAGTCTTCCAGGGAAGACCTCCGCTTCCTTGCTCTGGTTCTTCCAGCAACCCGGTTTCTTTCCCCGGGGACCAATAACTTGGCGTCCGAAGTCACCCTCGGTCAAGGGTTTTCTCACCTCCTGGCAGGCACCTGAAAACCGGGTCGGAGGCCCTACCG
>CBDUAX010000684.1:0-2574 GCA_965365235.1 uncultured bacterium | reverse complement strand
TCGAGCTTTGAGGCGCGCGCTTTCAACGTCCGTTCCTGAGCTTCGGTGCGGGCCTTGGCGACATCCTCTTCGAGTTGGGTGCCCTCCTGCTGCTGACCATCGGCTTCTTCGCTGTCGGGATCTGGCTGTTCACCCGGCGGCACATGCCTGCGGTGGGATGAAACCGCCTCCCAACTCGTTCAAACCCTTTCTCCGGGAGACTCCCATGAGACGCGTTCTCGCTGCCCTGAGCTTTTTCCTGATGCTCCTCCCTCCCCTCTCGGCCCAACCGAACAACGGCCCGAGGGTCTTCATCTCCGTGGACATGGAGGGGATCACGGGCGTCGTGAACTGGGAGGAAGTGAGTCGGGAGGGGAAAGACTATGACTACTTCCGACGCATCATGTCCCATGAGGCGAACGCCGCCGTCCTGGGTGCTTTCGATGCCGGAGCCACGGAGGTCGTGGTTCGAGATTCCCATGGCTCGGCTCGGAACATCCTTCCAGACCTACTGGATCCTCGGGCTCATCTGATCCGGGACTGGTCCGGAGGGCCGAAGAGCATGATGGAGGGGATCGACGAAACCTTCGATGCCGTGGTTTTCATCGGCTATCACGCCCGAGCCGGCACCCCTGACGCCCTCCTTGAACACACCACCTCAGGTGGGGTCCAGGACTTTTCCATCAACGGGCGCTCGTACCCGGAGGCCGGGTATAACGCCCTTATCGCTGGCACGTACGGCGTTCCAGTGGTGTTTGTGGCGGGGGATCAGGCCATCTGCCTCCAGGTCCAGGAGTTCCTCGGGGCCGTTGCTACCTTCGCCACGAAGGAGGGGATCGGGGCGGCTGCCAAAAACAAACACCCCGAGCTTTCCAGGAAGGAGATCCGGTCCGGAGTGGCCGAGGCCGTCCGAAACCGGGCCCAATACCGGCCCTTCCGACTGGAAGCGCCTTATACCCTGGTTCTCCGACTGAAGAATGAAGAATCGGTGTACAACGGGTCCTTTTTCCCAGGGGCGGAGCGGACGGGGAACTGGGAGTTGACCTTTACCTCGGACGATTTCCTCGACTTGATGTACGCCTACAGCGTGATGCGGCGCTAAGGACCTTCGGCGGGTCGGGTCGGGTGCCCGTAGGACCTTGCCGCCGGCCGGGATGGCACGTCCAACCGGTCCGGATCGTATAAACGGGAGAAAGGAGGAGTTCTCCCATGCGTCGCTTTGGCCTTTTGAAAATGACACCGATTCTTCTGACCGGATTCCTGCCCGGCTGCGGATCCGACGGAATGGGCCCACCCCAACCCATCACTGAGCTGCCCCGTGATCTGACCTCGGCAGAGGAATTGGTCATCGGTCAGTCCAACACCTTCGGCTTCGATCTCCTGAAAGAGGTGGACGCGGCTCGGGAAGCCGAGGCCCCGAACACCGTCCTCTCTCCCCTTTCGGCCACCATGGCCCTGGGTATGGCCCTGGAGGGTGCAGACGGGGAGACCTTTACGGCCATGAAGAATGCCCTTCGCTTTCAGGGGCTTTCCCGGGAAGAAATCAACCTCTCGTACCGGGGCCTTCTGGACATTCTCCTGGAATTGGATCCGGAGGTAGAACTGGGAATCGCCAACTCCACTTGGTCTAGGGAGGGATTCCCCTTTCATGCCAGCTTCTTCGACGAGGTCACGGCGAATTTCGATGCTGAGGTCCAGGAGCTGGACTTCGACGCCCCGGGAGCCAAGGACATCATCAACGCCTGGGTGAACGAAAAGACCAACGGGCGCATCGAGGAGATCATCGATGCCATCAACCCCCTGGACATCCTATACCTGATCAACGCCGTCTATTTCAAAGGCACCTGGACCACCGAGTTCGATCCCCAGGATACGTACTCCGGGAACTTCCAACTGGGATCTGGCCAGATGGTCTCGGTTCCCACCATGACCGCGGACGACCTGCCCATGCGTCTGGGAACCGTCGATGGGACCCGGATCGGAGAGATCCCCTATGGGGGCGATGCGTTCTCCATGGTGGTAGCCGTCCCTTCTCACGACAGGACGGTGGATGATCTGGTAGCCGGCCTGGACGCCAGCACCTGGTCGGCGTGGATAGGGGCCCTTGCGGAGGGCGACTTCCCCATCAACCTGCCGCGGTTCGAGTTGGAATGGGACGGACAGCTGAAGGCTGCCCTCACAGCCATGGGTATGGGTCCGGCCTTTGTACCCCAGGCCGATTTCAGCCGGATGACCCCGGCGCTGGATGCTCACATCTCCAGCGTTCGGCAGAAGACCTACATGAAAGTGGACGAGCGGGGAACCGTTGCCGCCGCGGTTACTTCGGTGACCGTGGGGACCACCTCTGTACCCGTGGGGCTCTATGTGGACAGGCCCTTCCTGGTAGCCATCCGGGAGCGGTTGTCCGGCACGATCCTTTTCCTCGGCGTGATACGGGACCCGAGGTGAGCGGTTGAGAAAAAGCAGGAAGCTGAAGCCGCCCTCGAAGAGGCCGCGGCAGAAGATCTGCCAACGGTCTTCGAACTGCATGCCAACTACCCGAACCCGTTCAACCCCCAGACGACCATCCGCTTCTCGCTTCCTGAAGCCTCCCCG
>CBDUAX010000683.1:0-2582 GCA_965365235.1 uncultured bacterium | reverse complement strand
ACCCACTTTCAATCCCGGGTCAGAGACGGCCCGAGAGACACCCCCGCTCGTTTTTTCGGATCTGACCCAGGAAGATCTCCTGGAGATCTTCCGTGGCCTGGTTCGGGCCCGGGCCGCTGAGGAGCGTCTGGAGATCCTCTTCCGCCAAGGCCATATAACAGGCGGCCTCTATCGGTCCCTCGGCCAGGAGGGGGCTTCCGTGGGGGCCGCCTTCGCTCTCAGGAGGCGCCAGGACGGCACCGGGGACGTCCTTGCCCACACCATACGGGACACCGGGGCGCTCTTCCTCTTTGGAGGGACCCCAGGAGAGTACTTTCGCCAGTACCTGGCCCGGGGAACCAGCCCCACCGGCGGAAAAGAGGCGAACGTACATTGGACCGATTTCCAGCGGGGCTTTGTGGGTCCGGTGTCACCTCTGGGGACGATGGTGGGGGTGATGTCGGGGATGTGTCTTTCCTTCAAGATCCGGGAAGAGGACCGAGTCGGGATGGTCTTCTACGGCGACGGGGCTTCCTCCACCGGGGCTTGGCATGAAGGGGTGAACTTTGCCGGTGCCCAGGGATGCCCGATGGTCGTCGTGGTCACCTCAAACGGGTACGCCTTTTCGACTCCCACCCGGAATCAGACCAAAGCAGCCAGCTTTTCCCTCCGGGCCCAAGGGTATGGGCTGGCGGGAGAGACGGTGGATGGTAACGACGTCCTGGCCGTGTACGCGGCGGCCCGGCGCTCGGTGGATCGAGCCCGGGAGGGCGGTGGCGTAACGCTGATGGAGCTTCGAACCTACCGCCGGAAAGGCCACGCCCAGCATGATCCCCAGGAGTACCAGCCGCCGGAGGAGATCGAAGCCTGGGAGGCGAAGGATCCCATCGACGTTTTTCGGGAACGCCTTCTACGGGAGGGGTGGGCCGCGGAGGAACGGTTGAGGGGTGTGGAGGAGGCGGCCGAGGAAGAGATGCGGATGGAGGCGGAAGAGGCGGTTGCGGACCCGTTCCCCCCTGGGGAGGACGCCTTGAAGGGAGTGTACACGGACGTTCCGACAACCCCTCCCTGGACCCGGCCTCCTCCGGATTCCCAGGAGCCCTTCTCTCGCACCAGGGTCCCGCACCCCACTCCGCCATCGGGGAACGGAGGACCCGATGCCTGACCTTCATCCGTCGGAGGTGATCCCCGGCCCGGTCCGGCCCGAATCACTCAGGAAGACCCTGCGTGGTGAAGCCGTGACCTTCCTCGAGGCCATCAGTGAGGCCCTATGGGAAGAAATGGCCCGGGACGAATCCGTCTTCCTTCTTGGGGAGGACATCGGTCTCTTCGGGGGCGCATTCAAGATCACCCAGGGGTTCCAAGCGGCCTTCGGCCAGCGCCGCGTCATCGACACCCCCATCTCCGAGGCGGGGTTCACCGGCGCCGCTGCCGGCGCGGCCCACATGGGGCTCAGGCCGGTTGTAGAAATCCAGTTCATGGATTTCATCGCCCCGGCAGTGGATGTCATCACCAATTACCTGGCCACCTCCCTCTACCGAGGAAGTGGCCCGATGCCGGTGGTGATCCGGGGTCCGGTAGGCGGGGGAAACCGGGGCGGACCCTTTCATTCCCAGAACGTGGAGATGTTCTTCGTCCATACTCCAGGGCTGAAGGTCGTCTACCCCAGTAACCCCTACGATGCAAAGGGCCTCCTGAAGGCGGCGATCCGGGATGACAACCCCGTGATCTTCCAGGAGCACAAAGGCCTCTATCGGGCTCCGGCCCTGAGAGAAGTCTTGCCCAAGGAGGACTATACGGTCCCCATTGGAGAGGCTCGCATTTCCCGGGAAGGATCCGACCTGACCCTGGTGACGTACGGCATGATGGTCCATCGGAGCCTGGAGGCGGCTCGGGTCGTGGAGGGAGAGCTGGGGACCCAGGTTGAGGTGCTGGACCTTCGGACGCTGCTTCCTCTCGACGAGAAGGCCATTGTCGAGAGTGTCAAGAAGACCGGGAAACTCCTGATCGTCCATGAGGACACCCGGACCGGAGGCATTGCCGGGGAAATTGGCATGCGGGTCAACGAAGAGGCCTTCGAATGGCTCGATGGCCCCATTCTTCGGGTCACGGCGCTGGATTCACCGGTCCCTTACTCAGGGACCCTGGAGGATTATTTTCTCCCCCAGGTGGATGATATCGTGAGGGCGGCTCGGTATCTTGTCGAGTATTGAACTGCCCATACAATGGTAGAACGGGTCCCGGGACCGAGGCGGTCCAGAGGGGGTACCCGGTAGAACCGACGACCAGGTCCTTACCCTAGCCGGAGTGAGAAGGTTGGCGCGCATCGAGGTTCCCATGCCCCAGATGGGGGAGTCCATCGCAGAGGGCACCGTTTCCAGGTGGCTGAAACAGGTGGGTGAAGCGGTCCAGCGTGATGAGCCCATTCTCGAGATTTCAACAGACAAGGTCGACGCTGAGATCCCCTCCCCATCGGACGGGACCCTCGTGGAGATCGTCGTGGCCGAGGGTGAGACGGTGGAGGTCGGGACGGTGGTCGCTTTCATCGATCCGGACGGCGGTGCGGCTGTGGCATCGCCACCGGCCGAGACAGCGGAAGAGGC
>CBDUAX010000682.1:0-2585 GCA_965365235.1 uncultured bacterium | reverse complement strand
GCGAGGAGGTGGCTCGTATCGAAGCTCTGGCCCTGGAAGCCGGTGCCGGTGTTCAAAGCGACTTTCTGCGGGCTCAGGCCGAGCTGTTTCAGGCCCGGGCCGCGCTGGCTCAGAGCAAGCATGGTGAGGTTTTGGCTCGTATTCAGTTGGCTCAGATCAAGGGGGAGCTCTCCCTCGGCTGGATCCAGGAAAACACGGAGGTGGTGCGATGAAGGCCCGCGTTCTCGATAGGGGACCCGATGGAGCGGATCGGAGGGGGGAACCCGTGCGTTTGTCCGGAAGGGAGAGGTGGGGGGCGGGCATTTGGGCCCACAGGCTCGCCTTCCCTCTGGCGGTGATGGTGGTCCCCCTCTTCGGCGGGTGCGGCCACGACTCCACCGGTGAGATCGAAGCCTCCGGGACAGTGGAGGCCACCGAGGCGGACCTGGGATTCCAGATGGCGGGTCGGATCGACTGGATCGGCCCGCGCCTGGGGGATTCGGTCCAGGCCGGGGAGGAAGCTGCCCGGTTGGACCAGGAGGAGCTCCTGGCCCGAAAACAGGGGACCGAAGCCCAGCTGGACGCGGCCCGGGCGGTCCTGGCAGAAATGACGACCGGGTTCCGGCCCGAGGAGATCGCCGAGGGTCAGGCGGCCCTTCGGGGCGCTCAGGAGAGGTTGGCCGATGCCCTCCGGGATTTCCAGCGGGCCCAACGCCTGTTCGATGGAGGGGCCGTGAGCCAGGAGATGCTGGACAAGACCGAGACCGCCACCCGGGTAGCCGAAACCGCCGTGGACCAAACCCAGGAGCGGGTCAGGATCCTGGAGGAAGGCCCCCGCCGCGAGCGGATCACCGCCCAGCGGGCCGCGGTGGCCCAGGCCGAGGCCGCGGTGGCCCAGGTGGACGCGGCCCTCTCCAACACGGTGGTGACGATTCCTTTCCCAGGGATCGTCACCTTGAGACACCGGGAACCCGGCGAGACCGCCGGCCCCGGGGCGCCGGTTCTTACGATCATGGATCCGGAGGACCGGTGGGTACGGATCTACGTCAGGGAGGACCGGATCGGTCAGGTCTCCTTGGGTCAGGCCGCCACCATCAGCTCCGATACGTATCCGGAACGGAGTTACCGGGGCGAGGTCATCTTCATTGCCAGCGAAGCCGAGTTCACCCCCCGGAACGTCCAGACCACCGAGGAGCGAGTGAAGCTGGTCTATGCTGTGAAGGTCCAGATCACCCAGGATCCTTCCCACGACCTTAAGGCCGGGATCCCGGCCGACGTGGTGCTGGAGGGGACGGGCACCACGGAGGAAACCGGGAATGGGTGAGGTGCATGAGAGGGTAGGGGACCCCGGCACTGCCGATGGGCCCGGAGAGGGCGCGGCTCCAGCCTCCGATCTGGCCGTCCGCCTTGAAGGCCTGACCCGGCGCTTCGGCGAGAACGTGGCCGTGGACGGGCTCACCCTGGAGGTCAGGCCAGGGGAGCTCTTCGGGATCGTCGGTCCCGATGGGGCTGGGAAGACCACGACCCTGAGGATGCTCGCGGGGGTCCTCCCTCCTTCGGAAGGGAGTGGGATTGTCCACGGAGTGGATGTGGCCCAGGATCCAGAAGGCGTGAAGCCCTTCATTGCTTATATGTCCCAGCAATTCGGGTTGTATACCGACCTGACGGTTCGTGAGAACATCGACTTCTACGCCGATCTCTACCGGGTGCCCCGGAAGGAGCGCCCACCCCGACTGGAGCGGCTGGTCGCTTTCTCCAGCCTCGGGCCCTTCCAGGACCGCCTGGCGGGGAACCTGTCCGGCGGGATGAAACAGAAACTCTCCCTCTGTTGTGCCCTGATCCATCACCCCCGGGTCCTCCTCCTGGACGAACCCACCTTCGGGGTGGATCCCATCTCCCGGAGGGATCTCTGGCTGATTCTGCACGAGATGGTGGAAGAGGGTGTCACGGTTCTTGTGAGCACCTCCTACCTGGACGAGGCCGAGCGGTGCGACCGAGTCGCCCTCCTTCATGATGGGCAGGTTCTGGCCTTGGATTCCCCCCGGAAGCTCCTCGGTCTCCTTCCGGGACAGGTGGTTGATGTCGTGGCCCCGGATCCGCGGAAGGCCCGGGACCTTATCCGGGGACAACCGGGGGTCCTTGGGACGGCCCTCTTCGGGAACTCCCTCCACGTCATTCTGGAGGAGGGGAAGGATCCTCGGGCAACCGTGACATCTGCCCTGGGCGGGTCCGGTATTCCCCTGGAGAGCCTGGATCCCCTGGAGCCGTCTCTGGAAGACGTCTTTCTGCACCTGGTCCGGAAGGAAGAGGAGGTGGTCGGTGTCTGAGGCGGGTCAGGTGCCGAGGCCCATGGAGAAGACCGAGCTCCACCGAGCTCCAGGGGAGGCGGTCTTCGTGCAGGAGCTGACCCGCAAGTTCGGCGACTTCACCGCGGTGGACCGGGTGACCTTCGACGTCAGGGAGGGCCAGATCTTCGGCTTCCTGGGGCCCAACGGCGCCGGTAAGACCACCACCATCCGAATGCTCATCGGCCTTCTTCCTCCTACCTCCGGAGAGGGTCGAGTGGCGGGTTTGGACATTCGGACCGAATGCGAGGCCATCCGCCA
>CBDUAX010000681.1:0-2587 GCA_965365235.1 uncultured bacterium | reverse complement strand
CGGTGACCATCCTGGCCGACGAAAAGGCCAACAACGAGGGCGTGGTGTCGGTGACGGGAGGTGCCAGCGGCCTGGCCGTGGCTCCCAGTGGGAAAGAAGTGGCCTTCATCGCCCGGGGTGAAGTGTTCGTAACCTCCGTCGAAGGAGGAGTCACAAAACAGATCACACGGTCCCCGGAACCGGAGGCAAACGTCTCCTTCTCCCCTGACGGAAAAACGCTGGTCTACGCCTCAGAGCGAGATGGCCGTTGGCGGATCTTCCAGGCTCAGCGGGCCAGGGAGGAGGAGCCCTATTTCTACGCCTCTACCCTCATCAGCGAGACCGCTGTTCTCGACGACGAGCACGAGAATTCTCAACCGGTCTACTCCCCTGACGGCAAGGAAATCGCCTTCGTTCAGGACCGAAGCAACATCGGGATCTACAATCTGGAGTCTCAGGAGACCCGGATACTGCTCGGGCCCGATGAAGTCTTCTCCAGTCGAGTCGGCGGACAGTACTTCCAGTGGAGCCCCGACGGTCAGTGGCTCCTCTTCGACTACTCCATCCCAGGGTTCGCCCCCGGGGAGGTCGGCCTTGTGAAGGCCGATGGAGAGGGAGAGGTCATTAACCTTACCAAAAGCGGATTCCGGGACTACCGAGGTCAGTGGGTCCTGGGCGGAAAAGCCATGCTCTGGTTCAGCAACCGGGACGGCCTCAAGTCCGTGGCTCAGACGGGCGGCACTCAGGCGGATGCCTACGCCATGTTCTTCACCCAGGACTCCTGGGATCGCTTCCGGCTGAGTAAGGAAGACTACGCCCTTCTGAAAGAGCAGGAGGAAAAGAACAAACCCAAGGCCGACAGCACGAAGGCGGACTCCACCGAAGCCGCCACCGTGGAACCGGTGGAGCTGGAGTTGGAGGGCGCCGAGTTGAGGAAGGCCCGGCTGACTATCCACTCCTCCTCTCTGGGTGGGGCACTCCTGAGCAAGGACGGAGAGACGCTCTACTACCTCGCCAGATTCGAACAGGGATACAATCTCTGGTCTACGAACCTGAGAACGAGGGAAACCAAGATGGTGGCCACCCTGAACGCCGGGGGTGGGAGTATGGTCTGGGACAGAGAGCAGAAGAGCATCTTCCTCCTGGCCAACGGGAGGATCTCCAAGATCGATCCTACCAGTGGAAAACGGGACAATATCTCCATCAACGGGGAGATGACCTCCGACCTGGCCGCTGAACGGGCCTACATGTTCGAACATGTCTGGAAGCAGACCAACGAGACCTTCTACACATCAGGCTTTCACGGTGTCGACTGGGACGGGATCAAGCCGGTGTACGAAAAATACCTCCCTCACATCGGCAACGGGTTCGAGTTCGCAGAGATGCTGAGCGAAATGCTCGGCGAGCTGAATGTGAGTCACAGCGGAGCCCGGTACGGGTCCTCTGACGCCACCGATGATGCAACGGCCTCTCTGGGGATCTTCTTCGACCAGAGTTACGACGGTATGGGAATCCGGGTGGTGGAGGTGATGGAAAACGGGCCGCTGGACAAAGATGGCATGGACGTCCGGCCGGGAATGATCATCGAATCAATCGATGGCGACACGGTGGCGTCGGACACGGATCCGGCCCAGTACCTGAATCGAAAGGACGGAAAGAAGACGCTCCTGGTGGTAGCCGACGGAGAGGACCGGCGAGAGATCGTCGTCACACCCATCTCGTCCGGAGCGGAAAGGCGGCTGCTCTATGACCGGTGGGTTCGAAGGAACCGGGAGGAGGTGGACAGTCTGAGTGAGGGACGGCTGGGCTACATCCACGTTCCCGGCATGAATGACGGCGCCTATCGAAACGCCTTCGAAGAGGTCATGGGGCGGTTCGCCACACGGGAGGGCATCGTGGTCGATACACGCTTCAACGGCGGTGGAGACCTGGTGGCAGACCTGGTCATGTTCCTCAGCGGGGACTGGTTTTTCGACTACACCACAGACACCCGTAGCACTGGGTATGAGCCAAACTTCCGCTGGACCAAACCCAGCATCTCCATCGCGGGAGAATCCAACTACAGCGATGGCCACTGCTACGCCTACGCCTATCAGGAGCTCGGCATCGGTCTGCTGGTAGGAATGCCGGTCCCAGGGACCTGCACTTTTGCCGGGTGGGAGGGCTTCCCCGATGGGACGCGTGGGGGCGTCCCGGGAATGGGTGTGAAGAACCAGGACGGGGAATACCTGGAGAATTTGGAGACCGTTCCCGACATCCGGGTGATGAACGAGTTCAACGTCCGAGCCCGGGGACGGGACCAGCAGCTGGAGGCCGCGGTGGCAGAGTTGCTGCGGTCCATCCGGTAGGAACGAAGGGGACGAGGGGACGCGGGACTCTACGTTTCGGGCACAAAACGACAACGGAAGAAACCCCTGGCCCGGGTGACGCGTACAGAAGAGAAAGCCCCCGCGACAACGAAGATTGGAGGAGCAGATGTTCAGGCCCGGATTCAGGGAGGACTTCAAGAACCTCTCACTGATCACCGTCTCCGGGGCTCTGGCCCTGGTTGTCACCGGGGCTCTGCTCTTCGCGAACCGTTCCCAGGAACGAACCGAGATCCGGGTTC
>CBDUAX010000680.1:0-2602 GCA_965365235.1 uncultured bacterium | reverse complement strand
GGCCGGCGAACACGATATCGTGGCCGCCGATCTTGCGGATGGCGTTGGCCAGCACGTAGGAGGTGGCCAGCGTGTCCGCCCCCGCGAATTTCCGATCGCTGATCAGGAATGCCTCGTCCGCCCCCATGTACAGGCATTCCCGCAGCAGGTCCGAGAGGAGCACCGTCTCGAAAGAGCCCGTCTCCAGGTTGATGAGGTCCACCTGCTTCGGGGAGTAGCGGAGAATCTCGTCCGTGGTGGTGTTGACGCGGAGCCCCGGCTGCCCGGGGGCCAGGAGAACTGGGAAATCGTCGCTGAGGCGGTCCACGGCCCGAGTGCCCAACCCTGGCACGAGGCGCACCAGTCCGTCCTCCCGCTTGATTCTGGGCGACCAGCGGAATTCGTTGTTGGAGAAGGCGACCCCCGAGAACGCGGGAAGGAAGAACCTGCCGACCTTCGTGCCCACCACCTCCTGAATCATGATCCCCATCTCTTCATGAACATCCAAAAGGTTCCGCTCGGCCCGGTATTCGATGGGGTCCGGTCCAAATATTGACGCGTAGACCTCGGCCACTGCGTCCATCAGGGCCGCGAGGCGTTCCACCCTGGAGCCCTGGTTGGCCAGAAAGAGGCTTTTGTATTTTCCGGAGAAAGCGGCACCCGTCCGATCTTCCAGAAGGCTCGAGCTCCGCACCACCAGGGGCTTGTCTCCCAGGTCTTCCAGGGCCAGGGTCAACCCGTTCAGAATCTCGGGTGGGAAGGGCGAGGTTTTGAAAACCTGCATGACATGGGGGTACTGCTGGCGAACTTCTTCGATCTCCAGGTATTTCCGGTCGTATACATCTTCCAAGTTGTTGTGCCGAACGAAGGAGATGGAGCCATCTGAGGCGATATACCAGGTTCGGGGAACCTTGATCCCGGCCAGCTCGGGGTACTCTTCCTCCATCCGCTCCATGGTCTTCCGAGCCAGGAACATCCCGGCTGCCTTTCCTCCCAGCTTCCCATGACTGTTGGGAGGGTGGATAAGGTGTCCTGCCAGATGGTGGAAGTCTTCGAGGTCGACAAGTCCCTTCGCGATGTTGATGAAGTCGATCTGGTCCGTGAAGAACCGTCTGAGTAGTGCGGCTTTGAGGACGTTCTGTACCGAAGGGGGGAGCTCTTCCTCTTTCATCTCCAGGGCCCGAAAACGGCCCAAGGCATCGGTGATGTCCCCCAGGGACGACTCCTGCCACTCCAGCGTGTTGACCAGGAAGCTCAGCTTGTCCCGGTTGATCCAGCTCTGGACGGAAGAGAGAATCTCCTCCTCGGAGAAGTGCTGCGCAGCGATGCGGAAGATGAGGTCGGTGGGGAGCTGCCGGTTTCCGGTACCCTGAAGGGCCAGGGGGCGATTTTCATCCGAAGAAGAGTCTCCTTCCCCGGGGAACCGGTGGAAGCCGGGAATCGAATCCAGCCCCTCAGCCCCCTTCCATCTGAGTCGGTTCAACATCCTCCGGGTGATCCTCTGGAGGAGCTGCGGATCAGCCCGTTGGAGGAAGTCGATGATGACCTTCCACTTCTGGCCATCCTTCACATCGAAGAGGTTGAGGGCGGCTTGCCAGGTATCCCACGCATTCGCCAACTCCTCGTGGGTGAGCTGGAACCCGATCTCCACCGCCAGGGTGTTGAGGAGTTTCCTCTCTTCCCTGAGGAAGGGGCCCTCGTCGGACTCGGGACGTTCTTCGGAGTAGAGGACCTCCAGAGTGCCCACTTCCTCTCCCCGGATCTTGATGGGCTCCCGAATCACCCACGGGGTCTCAACGAACCCGGACGACTCGAAGACCTGGCCCCCAACAGTGATCCGGGCCATGCAGACGTCCGGGTACTGCCACCCTGGAGGGATAGCCATCGTGAGTTGTTGAAGCCTGCTTTCCCAAGGATCTTCCTGGGACCGAAGGATCTCCCCAACCTGATACAGGCAGAGGAGCTCCTTCGCACGCTCCTGGAGCCCGGAGAGGATATCGTCCAGCGCCTGTTTCGGTGGGCTCACGAAAGGGGTTCCTCGTTCGGGTCCAGGGGTGGGCGGGGGGCTGTCGGCCGCCCGGGCATCTCCACAATACCCCTCCCGGTGCGCCCATCCAAACGGATCCGCAGGGGTTCGGCGAACTGGATGTTGCGGAGGTATTCCGTCTCCTCCACCACCTCCTGTGCCTCCAGGGTCTCCCAATCGATCTTCCCGCCCCCAGGCCCCTGCCCCACGGTGAAGTAGCCCACCTCGAAGCTGGAGAGATTGTGGAAGAAGTGTGAACCCTGGCTCGGCTCCACGTTCATGTTCGGGAAGCTGGCTTCGACCATGGCCTTGGCACCGCTTACCTGGCTCCAGGTGACGGGGATTCCCAACCACGGATCCGAGCTTCCCCACCGACCGAAGCCGATGAGGGCGTACGGGCGCCCCTCACCGAGGAGTCGAAGGTTCATCTTCTCGATCTGTGCCGCCATGACCCGTGTGAACTTTGCCTCGAAGGCGGCCGGTTTGGTGTAGACCACGTCCCGGATGGTCTTTACGATTCCGTTCCCCATGGCCCTGTCCGAGGCGATGAGGACTCCGGGGGCCGTCATCTCTTCCGGGCGGATCTCCACGGCGGTC
>CBDUAX010000679.1:0-2603 GCA_965365235.1 uncultured bacterium | reverse complement strand
GGGCCCATGTCTGTCTCCCGGGTCTCCATCTCCCGACCAAGCTTGAGCCGCTCCCAGGTGGAGTATCGGATCCCGAAGGTGGTGCTGTTCCTCAGGAGAAAATCGGCGAGGGTGTCCAGGTCGCTCGGCGACACCAAAAGGGTGAGGAGGTTGGCCGGCCGTCCTTTCTTCCCGAGAACCGGGGTGACCCAGGCGTCCAGGGCTCCGGTCTCCATCGCCTTCTCCACCAACCAGCCCGTTCTCTCCCCGGTCTGGTCGTCCAGGTTACACCGAAGCTCCACCACCTGGTCGGTTTCATAGGGAAGGGAAGGGGCTTTCCGGGTGGTCTCCTCTTCGAAGAGAGCGACCCGAAACACATTCGGATAGCTCCCCAGATCCAAGGATCCGGACCCCGAACCCTGGGCAAGGAGAGTCCCCGGGGGCCATCCCTGGACGAAGGCTGGGTCCAGCGCTTTGAGGATGGCCAACCCCGTGGGGGTGGACAACTCAACATTGGCTCTGGTGATGGCCTCGGGCACCGCATCGATGGGCATCCCAACAGCCAGCCTCGCTGATGCGGGAGGGGGTACCGGATAGCTTCCGTGCTGGATCTGGATGGTCCCGCGGCCGAGCTTGATGGGGGAGGAAAGGACCCGGTCCGGGGCCACGGCTGAGACACACAAGCCGGCCATGGCCACGTCCACCACCGAGTCCACAGCCCCCACTTCATGGAATGCCACCTTCTCAACCGGGACCCCGTGGGAGTCGGCCTCGGCTTCGGCCAGGAGCCGGAACACATCCAGGGCGAAGGCCTTGGCTCCCTCCTCCAGCTCGGACCCCTGGATCTCCTTCACCAAGGTCGAATAGTGGTAGTGATGATGTTCGGGTGTGTGTTGGGGGATGTGAGAGTGGTGGTGCCCGTCCGGATTCCCTGGGTCGGCATTGTCCTCATTGGGGGCGCCCGGCCCCTCCGAATGCCCACCGGGCGTGACGACCTCGACGTGGGTGACCCGGGCACTTGCCCGTTGCACGTTCTGGATTTCCACCCGTACCTCGGGACGCCCCAGGGCCGCAGGTACGGCCTGGATCTCGGCCGGATCCACCAATCCAGCATCCAGGAAGGCTGCAGTGAACATGTCACCTGCGATTCCGGCGAAGCTCTCGAGATAAAGGGTTCGCTTGGCCATCCGAATCAGACCCCTCTGCTCAACGCTTTGACCACCCGGCTGGCGGCGATCCCCCCGGAGAACCCGTTGTCGATGTTCGAGACGGTGACCCCTGGCGCGCAGGAGTTGAGCATGCCGAGAAGTGCAGCCAGGCCCTTGAAACTGGCGCCATACCCCACGGAAGTGGGCACCGCGAAGACAGGAGAGGAGACGAGTCCCCCCACCACTGAGGGAAGGGCGCCTTCCATCCCTGCCACCACCACCACGGCAGCGGCCTCTCGGAGGCGTGGGAGGTTCTGGAGAACACGGTGAAGCCCCGCTACCCCCACGTCGTAGATCCGAAGCACCGGTACATCCATGGCGACACAGACCTCCACGGCCTCCTCCGCCACAGGCAGATCGGATGTCCCTCCCGATACCACCGCCACGAAGGGTGATCCCGATTCCTCGCCCCCCTCCCCGGGGCGCCTTTCCTCCGGGGGGTTCACCAGCGCCGTCCGGGCCCGGGGATTCAGCCGGGCTTCAGGGAAGCGGTCCTTGAGGGCCGCGAGCTTCTGGGGGTCCAGACGCGTGAGTAGAACCGGCACACCCGGAGCCGACAACCGGACGGCGATTTCCACCGTCTCCTCAACGGTTTTCCCCTCGCCGTAGACCACTTCGCCCAGCCCCTGACGAAGGTGGCGGTGGTGGTCGAGGTGGGCGAATCCCATCTGGTCCTGACGTAGAGGCCCCTGGGCAAGCCGCTCCGATGCCTCCTCCGGAGACAGCCCGCCGCTGGCCACAGCCTCAAGGAGGTCTTTCAATTCTTCCCGTGTCACGACACCCCGCCTCCAGTCTTGTATCCACCCAGGTCGAGGGTAATCCAACGATACCCTCGGGATTGACTTTCTTTTTGAAGTTCCAGACGGCAGTCCAGGACCCGGGCCATCTCCTCGGGGGGCACTTCCACCCGCAGAAAGCCCTCTCCGTCGTCGGTCCGACAGACCCGGACACGGAGGTTCTGGACCCCGGATTCCCGCAGAGTCTGCTCCAGCGCCGCCACGTCCTCCAACCGGTTCGGTGTTACCGGGATCCCGGTCATGATTCGGGAGCTGAGGCATGGGCTGGCCGGTTTGTCGGCCATGGGCAAGCCGGCTTTTGCCATGAGATGTCGGATCTCTGGTTTGGTCAGACCGGCTTCGGAGAGGGGCGCCAACACGCCGGCTTCCAAAGCTGCCCTGTGACCAGGTCTGTCATCGGAATGGTCTGAGGCGTTGTACCCGTAGAGGATCCACCGGAGCTTTTGTTCTCTGGTGATTTCCTCCGCGATCCTGAAAAGCTCCGCCTTGCAGTGATAGCACCGCTCCCGATCGTTCCGAAGGTACCTCGGATCGGAAAGTTCTTGGCTTTCCCGCCACAGGTGGGGAATGTTCAGCTCCGCCGTAAAGGCCTCAGCATCGGTCTTATCCCCGGCAGGGG
>CBDUAX010000678.1:0-2625 GCA_965365235.1 uncultured bacterium | reverse complement strand
CCAACGTCCAGGTCGTCGATCCGCCTGCCCTCCTCGACCGGGCGATCTGGCCACGAAAGAAGCTTGGCCTCGCCGTGGTCCTGGTGTTGGCAGCCGGGTTCGGGCTCCTCGGTATGCTAGTCCGAGACGGGACGGACACCCGGCTGCGCCGTGCCGCGGATATTGAGAACGCCCTTGGGGGGCCGCTCCTGGCCACGGTGGGTATGCACAAGAATGGGGCCCCTCAACTGGACGACCTGACTGTCGAGGCCCTGGCCCGCCGCACAGGCGTGGCCTACCCACATGGCACGATCAATCTTGTCCCTCTCGGCCCGGAGCGCACGGCCCGGGAGCTGGCGGATGGTGCGCCGACGCTGGTTGCCAGGGAAAGGGTTCACGATTTCCGAGCTGCTGCGGCTCTGACCGCGGGAGAAGGCCTCGTCGTCTTGTTGGTCGAGGCGGGGAGCACGACGCGCCGTGAGTTGGGGACGACCGCGCGGCTGATCGAGGATGCAGGCGGGTCGGTCGCCGGCGCCATTCTGGTCTGCCGCACGAAGAAGGAACTCCAACGGGCATGGATGTAACACCGATCGCTCTGGGACCAGGGCCAAGGGCCCCCGGGCACCGGGCTACCCTTCCCGGCCTCCTTTCCCTGCGTCGATTGGTGGACCTTCTCGCCGCTGGGGTCCTCCTGGTCCTGGCCCTGCCCCTTCTGCTGGGCTCCGCTTTGGCCGTACTCCTCTTCTCCGGCAGACCGATCTTCTTCGGCCATCCTCGGGTCGGATGGCGGGGCCGCACTTTCCGGTGTTGGAAATTTCGGACCATGCACCTGGACGCGGAACGCCGCCTTCATGAAGAACCGGGTCTTCGCCGCCGGTATCTCGAGAACGGGTACAAGTTGAACCTGGATATTGATCCCAGGATCACCACCGTCGGAAGATGGCTTCGCCGGACCTATCTGGACGAACTTCCCCAGCTGGTGAACGTCCTGAACGGGTCCATGTCCCTCGTCGGCCCCCGACCTGTCGTGGAGGAGGAATTGGAGGAGTTCGGCTCGGACGCACCCGAACTCCTTTCGATCCGGCCCGGAATCGTCGGCGAGTGGACCAGCTTGGGCGCGGGGCGGCCCGGTTACCCCGATCGTGCCTGGATGGAACTGGAATACGTTAGGACCCGGAGCATCCGTAGGGATCTTTCAGTCATCTTCCGCTCCCTTCCGGTGATCCTAAAGGGTGCCCGGGTGGCGGAAGGAGAGGCATGGGGGCGAGCCTCGTACAGTCGGAAGCAGCGAATCGATCCCGAAGAAGGGCATCCATCCGACGCGGAGGGTCTAAGACGGGTGCTGGCGAACGCCCTCAATCTTCTGTTCGCCTATCTCCTCCCCCGCCTGGCAACCTTCGCAGCTGTGGTGGTTGCGGCCCGGGTCTTGGGGGTCGTTGCTCTTGGCGCCTACGGCACAGCCGCAGCCCTGGCGGTAATCCTCAGCATTACGTCTACGCTGGGGATGATGCAGTTGCTGGTCAGGGAGCTGGCACAGGCTCCCCAGCAGGCTCCGCGACTGATGGGAGCTGCCAACGCAACGAAAACGGGAAGCGGTCTTCTCATGTTGGGGACCCTCGCGGTACTGGCTATCTGGGTGCTGAAGTACCCGCCCCAGGTCGTGGCCGCGACGCTCTTCCTCGGGATCTCCTATGCCATAGGGTCCTACGGTGAGAACCTGGGTGCTTATTTCCAGTCCATCGAAAGGATGGATGTTTGGATGAAGGCCCAGGCGGCCTTTGGCCTCCTTTCCGGATCTCTGGGCATCGCTCTGGCCCTCACCACGGGTAGCATCGTCTGGTTCTGCCTCGCGCCGGTCGTGGGCCAACTGGGGTCACTTTCCTGGCTTCTCTTCCAGGCGCCTGCCTCTGTCCGAAAAGCATGGGGGGCTTCTTGGATGGATATCCGGCGGCTTCTCGAGGGGCTATTCCCTTTCGCCGCCGCATTCATCGCACTGACCGCCTACTACAAGATCGACATCCTCCTGGTCGAGGGGTGGCGAGGAACCGGAGAAGCGGGCTTTTACGCAGCAGCCTACAAGTTTGTGGACATCGCGCAGGCTTTGGCGCTGGTCCTGGCAACGGCCATCTACCCTCGCCTGGCTAGGCTGGCGGCCGGGACATCAGGGGGGCCACCTACCGCCGGGGATGTCTCGATCCACAGAATCAGTCCCTACCAGTGGGCGGCGACTCGGGCCCTTGAGCTTCTGGCTCTGACGGCGATCCCCGCTGCCGGCCTACTTTGGCTGCTGCGGGAGCCCATCGTGATGCTCCTATTCGGGGATGGCTTCCAGGCCTCCGTACCCGTCCTGGCCCTGCTGGCCCCGGTGCTCCCGGTTCTGGCTCTCAACGCGCTGGGAACGTTCATCCTGGCAGCAGCCAGGCGCATGGGTCCGGTTGTGGGGCTCTACGCCGGAGGGTTGATTCTGAACCTGGGCTTGAACGCCATCCTGATCCCCCCCTTCGGAGCCCGAGGGGCGGCACTGGCCATGTTGGTATCGGAGTCAGTCTTGGCGGGGGGTATGCTGGCCGTTCTGTATCGATACACAGCAACATCCCCAGGACGGCGGGCTAGGAATTCCGCCATGGCCGCCGCCTCGGCGGCAGG
>CBDUAX010000677.1:0-2629 GCA_965365235.1 uncultured bacterium | reverse complement strand
TCCAGGGCCTCGTCCCACGTGATCGGCTCGAACTGGTGGGTCCCCTTGGGTCCTGTGCGCCGAAGGGGATGCCGCAAGCGGTGCGGCGAGTGGACGATCTCGGCGGCGTGCTGGCCGCGCCGACAGATCATGCCCAGGGGGTGGCCGTCGTCGGCTTCGATGGAAACCAATCGGTCGTTCTCCACCCCGACCTTGACCCAACATCCGGCGGGGCAGATCCCGCAGATGGCCCGTTTCTCTTCTCTCCCGTTGACTCGTTCCTCCCCCACCGTCACTCCTCTGTTACCGCCGCCAGGGCCAGACCGAAAAATCCATCCTCGGAAGGGAACCAGTGTTTTGGTGAAAAGCCGGCCTCGGCCAGGAGCTGTTCTGTAGAATCACGAGTGAACTTCCGGGAGATCTCCGTATGGATGGTCTCACCCGCGTCCAAGGAAAGCTCCAGCTCGAAAGCCTCCAGACGGACTCGTTGATGGGAGTTGGCAATCAGATGCATCTCGACCTGACTTTCCTCCTGGTTGAAGAAGGCCAGGTGCTCGAAGGAGTCCGGATCGAAGTTCCCGCCGGCCTGCCGATTCACAACGTTCAAGATGTTCTTATTGAACTCTGCCGTGATCCCCGCTTCGTCATTGTAGGCGGCCTCCAGGATCGGTGTCGCCTTCACCAGGTCCACCCCAAGGAGAAGCCAATCCCCCGGGGCCAACCTCTCCCGCAACCGGGCGAGAAGCGTTACGCCCGAAGCATGAGGGAAATTCCCGATGGTGCTCCCCAGAAATACCGCCAGACACCCAGGATCGGGATCGAGGGGCTCCAGGGTTTGCGTGTAATCGCATTCAATACCGGTGATGAAGAGCTCCGGAAACTCCAGGCTCAATAAGGCTTCCGCTTCCTCCAGGGCATACCGACTGATGTCCAGAGGTGCGTAGTGGAGGCCCTTGCCCAGGCTCAGAAGCGACTCGATGAGATGCCGGGTCTTCCGGGCAGTTCCAGCTCCAAGCTCCACCAATTCATTGGCTCGAGTGATAGATGCGATCTCTTCAGACCGCTGATCCAGGAGGGCCTTGCCAGCCCGAGTCAGGTAATACTCAGGCAAGTCACAAATCGCATCAAAGAGGGCCGATCCACGATCGTCGTAGAAGTACTTGCTCGGGATCGAATACGGTGCCTGTGAGAGCCCGGATCGGAGATCGGTATGAGCTCCCGTCTCAGCGGTCACGATGGAGTCGGACATCCGGATTCCTCGGTTCCTGGTTGGTAGGAAAAAATGCCACAGGCCCTGGGGTTTCTTGGTCACCATCCGAGACGACCACTTCCCAGAACCCCTTTGCTGAAGCTTGCCCCGGGTCCCAAGCATTCAGGGGTCCGGGAACAACTCGATCGTGCCAATGGTTCGTGCTGTGAACACCGATCTCACCCAACCAGCCATTGCCCAGGAACCCGGCAGATGACCCTCCCCACCCTTCCAAACTGGAAAGCCTCAGCTCATCTGCTTCATCAGATCGTGAGCCTGGTTGGGCCGGTCCACAAGGCGCTTCTGGAGCCTCGGAACAACTTCCTACATCTGCCCATGAGCGTCCGACCGGAGGGGCTGGTGTCCCAAACCCTTCCCGGGGGCGGAAAGATCCATCTGGACCTGAGGGCCGGAGAACTCTCCATCCACAAACCGGTGGGTGAAGGACCGGTCTTCGCCTTTTCCGACTACACCCAGCGGTCGCTGGTGGAAGCTCTCCTATCGGCGCTGGCCGCTGAGGGGCTCGGTCCGGCCCTAGGCCTGGATCGAGGAGGTTCGGCGGTGGAGGGGCTGGTGTCGAAGCTGGTTTCCGAGGGTGCGGCCGGCGCATCCGTTTCCGTGGAGAGTCTGACTTCCGAAGAGCCGCTGACCGCGGTCTTGGATTCCGCCCGGGCATACGCCCGGGTGCAGTACTCGGTCTTCACCGCCCTCTCGCGGGCTCGAGCCAGGCTCGAGGGGGCCATGACCCCCCTCATTGTCTGGCCAGAACACCTGGACCTGTCGACCCTCTGGTTCCCCCCGTCCAATCATTCAATGGACGATCACGGGCCCCACATCAGTTTGGGGTTCGCACCGTTCACACCGGGGCAATACGAATACCCGTACTTCTACGCCTACGCCTATCCCTACCCCGAACCCTTTGATCCCCCCGCCCTTCCCGCTTCGGCGTTCTGGCACGATGAAGGCTGGCGAGGAGTGGTCGTGACCTACCAAGAGATTACTAGTCACCGAGACCCCGAGGCCTTCCTGGAGGGGGTCGCACTGGAAGTCTTCCAGCTTCTGGCCGAGGTTCTGGAGGAGTGAGGGGATACAACGGATTCGGGTCCCATGACCCCCCGGACCCCCTGGTGTCTTCCCAGGCACTGGCCCTGGCCAGGGGCCGATCCGACGCTGGTGGAGTTAGTCCTCTTCCCACGTGCTCGATACCGATGAGTTCCGCCACGTAATCGATGTGTTCCACCATCGTGGAGACGGTGGGCCGAGGCCACCGGGCGTTGATCTCTTTCATCCTGGCTCGAACCTGGGGCAGCGAACGTTAGTGATTCACTCGGGATGCGATGGCAGAGGGGGGGTGGCCATTGCAGCGGGCACAGATGCAGGCAACCCAGCGACATTTCATGG
>CBDUAX010000676.1:0-2630 GCA_965365235.1 uncultured bacterium | reverse complement strand
CCGCCAATATCCTGAGCGACAGCCTCCAGGCGGGCTGGGTCACGGCCCATGAGGTGAACGTGGTGGCCCGAAGTGGTGAGGCGACGGGCCAGGGCCGAACCTACACCCCCGCTTCCTCCCAGGATGAGAAATGGCGCGCTCATTGTGACCTCCCGAAAGACAGGTACTTAGACAGCAAGAACTGTGTGTCTAATAATTGTCCAAAAAAAACGCCTTGTCAATCCGCTCATTTTCCCTAGATTACTGCCCTCTGTCTAACTATTGATCCCGATCCCTTTCCCCGGTCCAGCTCCGGAGCCCAGAGAGATGGTACGACACCTTCAGGAATTCCTTCGTTTGGAATCGGCAGGAGGCCTTGTCCTCATGGGCGCAGCGGCCTTCGCCCTCGTCCTCGCCAATTCCCCCCTGGGGCCGGCCTACGGGGATCTCCTCCAACTTCCACTTGTGGTACAGGTGGGAACATGGGGAATCGCCAAGCCCATCCTCCTCTGGACCAACGACGGGCTCATGGCGGTCTTCTTCCTCCTGGTGGGTCTGGAGCTGAAGCGGGAGGTCCTGGAAGGGCACCTCTCCACCATTCGACAGGCACTCCTGCCGGGATTCGCCGCCGTCGGAGGAATGGCTTTCCCGGCAACGGTCTACGCCCTGTTGAATGGTGGTGACCCAATCGCCATGAAAGGCTGGGCGATCCCCGCCGCCACGGATATCGCTTTCGCCCTGGGAATCCTCTCACTTCTGGGGAACAGAGTACCCCCGGCGCTGAAGGCATTTCTTCTCAGCGTGGCCATCTTCGACGACCTGGGGGCCATCATCATCATCGCCCTCTTCTACTCGGCGGAGCTCTCCCTCACGGCTTTGACGGTGGGGGCGTTGCTGATCATGGGCCTTTGGGTCTTGAACCGCGCCGGGGTGAGACGTCCCACGGCCTATTTCCTCCTGGGTGTCCCTTTGTGGGTGGCTGTGTTGAAGTCGGGTGTCCATGCCACCCTGGCAGGGGTGGTGCTGGCTCTTTTCATCCCCCACCGGGTCCGTGGACCCGGTGTCCCAGGCTCCGAGGGCCAGGGGGATGACCATGCTTCGACCCTCCTCCAGCTCGAACACAAGCTGCACCCTTGGGTTGCCTTCGGAATCTTGCCCGTTTTTGCCCTGGCCAATGCCGGCGTGCCCCTCCTGGATATCTCCCTCTCCGACCTGGTTCATCCGGTACCCCTGGGGATCATCGGGGGCCTGGTCCTGGGCAAGCTGGTGGGCATCTCAACGCTTAGCGCTCTGGCCGTTGGGTTCCGTGTAGCCAAGCTGCCGGAGGGAGTAAAATGGTCCCAGCTCGTAGGCGTCGCCCTCCTGTGCGGTGTGGGGTTCACCATGAGCCTCTTCATCGCATCCCTGGCTTTCGAGCAAGGGGGCGAGGCTTACTTCGGTCTCGAGCGGCTGGGAATCCTCTCGGGGTCTTTGATCAGCGGGTTGGGTGGGTACCTGGTCCTAAGAGCTGTTGCGCCGAAGAGGGACCGGGGGTAGGAAACCCAGCATTAAGGCAGCTTCAATCTTTAGCCCTCCCACAAGCGTGTCAGTATTCATAACATTGGGTTATCAATACTGATACGAAGGTATGAGTGATTCTATGGGTCGTCTGAACTATAAACACCTGGAATACTTCTGGGCGGTGGCCCGAGAGGGAAGTGTGACCCGTGCGGCGGAATCCCTCTTCGTGAGCCAACCTGCGATCAGCGCTCAGATCCGCAAGCTGGAGGACCAGTTCGGCGAGAAGCTCTTCGAAAAGCGCGGCCGAACCCTGGAGCTCACGGCCATGGGTCGGGTGGCCTTCGGCTACGCCGACGAGATCTTCTCTCTAGGCCGGGAACTCACCCAGACGATCCGGGGCCAGCCCACAGAACGCCCGCTGCGCCTTGCCGTTGGGGTTGCCCAGGCGCTCCCCAAGCTTGCGGCTTACCAACTTGTGGCCCCGGCCCTGGAGATGGACCGTCCGGTTCGTCTGGTGTTCCGAGAAGACCATCCGGACCGGTTGTTCGCCGAACTCGCCCTCCACTCTCTCGATCTGGTTCTGACCGATGCCCCCCTTCCCGAATCCATCAACGTCAAAGCCTACAATCACCTTCTAGGTGAGTGCGGCGTATCCTTCATGGGGGCCCCTGGCCTAGCAGATCGTTTTCGGAACGGCTTCCCGGATTCCCTCGACGGTGCCCCACTCCTTCTTCCCACGACCAACACGATGCTTCGGAGGGCCCTGGAACGATGGTTTGGAGACCGGAGCATCCGGCCTCTGACCGTTGCCGAGATCGAAGACAGTGCGGTACTCAAGGTCTTTGGCCAGGAGGGTGCCGGCCTTTTCGCGGTTCCGACCGTGGTAGAAGGACGGGTACGGGACCAATATGGAGTTGAGCTTGTCGGTCGTGAGAACTCGGTCCGCGAGCGCTTCTTCGGGATTTCGGCGGAGCGAAGGATCAAGCATCCTGCCGTGGTGGTCATCACCGAAGCGGCCCGTCAGAGCCTGTTCGGGGGTTCCGACTCGGCCCGCTGAACGGCCACCGGCGTCTCGAAACCCTCCGGTTTGACCGTCAAAACCGAACAATCGAGGCGGCTCAGGACCGTCTCGGCTGTGTTGCCGATGAGAA
>CBDUAX010000675.1:0-2635 GCA_965365235.1 uncultured bacterium | reverse complement strand
CAGGCGAGTCAGGCCCGGCTCGCCTGTGGTTGTAGGTGTGCAGATCGAACACCAGGAACCGGCCGTGACGAGCCGCCAGATCCGAAAACAGGCCTTGGACCTCGGCATAGAAAGCGTCATACGACTCCAGGGATCTCCTTGCCACCGCTTCCGGGAGCCCGTCCCTCCACACGTTCAGGCCCCAGGCGTCCTCCGGCGTGCGGTAGACCGCCTTTTCTCTGGGGCGATTGAGATCGACCTCGAACCGCGATCGCAACCCAACCACCCGAACTGGAGCGACCTGGGCCCACCGGCCCGTGAATGGGTCCTCCTCCCGCAAGCGTTCGGGCCCACCCAGGGCCATGTGCCTCAGGACCTCCTCCCTGACCTCATGACCGTCATGGATGGCGGTGGCGACGAAGGGCCCGTTTCCGGGTTCGAGGCTCCAGATCTGTTCAGGCATCTTTCCACCTGGTTTCAAGGGTTCTCTTCTTGCCGCTCCACACCATCATTCCTCTTTTCGGGACGAGAAAACCGAAGAGAGCGAATCCTGGATGGCTTTTGCCGAGCCGATTCCGACCCCCAGTGCGAATGCCACTCCGATGGCGCCGAATCCGATGAGGAACGCTGCGAGGACGATCTCACGGGCGAAGTCCAGTTCCCAAAGGGCGAGGGCGGCGACCACGCATAGAAACGCCGCACGGGCCAGGCCCACCAGGAGTGCCCTCCGGGGGACCCCTTCCTCGATCAGGACCGCTTCCACGCGTCGGGCCAGGACATTCGAAAAGACGAGTCCAACCCAGGAGATCAGGATGGCCAAACCCAAGGTGGGGAGGTAGAAGATGATCTGGTCGACCAGACGAGCGAGAACCGAAAGGCCCCAGATCTCCAAGGCATTGTCTACGAACACCAGGAAGAGGATCGAGCCGGCTATGGTTCCGACCACGTTGTAGAGGGCCGCCCGGACGTCTCCTTTGCCGAGGGCGCTTCGCCACGCTGAACGGCCTCCCCCCAACCGATCGAGGCGGAGGAGGAAGAGCACGCGTACCACGGCCCGTTTCAGAAGCCACCCGGCTGCAGCACCCGCCAGAAGGACGATGAGTCCGGCAAAGAGCGTCGGCATAAAGTCCGAGAGCTGGCGCCCAAACTGAGAGAGGGTTTCCTGACTTTGCTCTTGCATGGTGCTCCACCTCATCCGAAGAAGAATTGCCTGAAGCGGTGCGTGTGCTGGGGCTCGACGTCTCTTACGATGACCACCGGGCCATCGGTCCGGTTTGCGAGGAGGCCTGGAACCGTCTCGCCGAGGAGGGGGGAGATGGGTCCGGAGCTGGGGGCTCCCACAAGGACCAGTTCGTCGGATCTCAACGCAGAGACCAGGCCGCGGCCGGGGTCGGGGCCCTGAAGGATCTCGAGCTCCTCATCGATCCCGGAGGCACTCATGGTTTCCTTCGCCAGGCTCACGGCCCGGGCGATGGTTCCCCTGTCGACGTCATCGGGCACGATGGTCAGGAACCGGGCCGGCCCGCCCACCCAATCCAAGATGGCCGGCGTCAGCTCGGATGCGAGACGGGAGTTCTTCCCAGCTGTTACCGGGACCGCAACGCCGTTGAGGGGTCCTCTGGTCATGGATCCGTAGACCACCCCCACCTGACACGGGGCCTGTTGGAGAACCCGGTCACCGATGGAAGAGACCAACCTCTCCATGAAGGTTCGCCCGCTTGGCTGCCCGAGGATCAACAGGTTACACGCCTCCTCGCGAGCGGTTTGGACGATGCTCTGGCTCGTGCGTCGGCCGATCTTCAGGACCGACTTGGCGGCTATTCCCTTGGACTTGGCGAACTCGACGCACTTGTCCAGGAGGGGTTCCATTTCCCTCGTCCGTTGCCGACCCGAGAAGAGGGACTCACCCTCCGGGACCTCGACCACGGTGGTTACTACAATCGTCCCGGAAAACCTGGATGCAAGGGCAACCGCCACGGGCATGAGGCTGCCGAAGGCGGCGGGGTTGGAGATGGCGACCAGGACACGGTATTCTTTCTTCTCCAACCGCTCCATCCAGGCCACACGCTCCTCGAAGGCCTCCTCACGGGAACGGCTATAGGCGTAATAAAACACTCCGCCTGCCACGATCCATCCGCCGGCCGCCAGCCATGCCAGAGGGTACCCCACGAACATGAAGACCGCGATGAATAGCATCGTGGCCACTGCCAGGAGCGGAGTAAAAGGCACGAAAGGCACCTTGTACCCACGGTCCAGGTCCGGCCGGAGTTTTCGCAGCCTGATGAGGGCGATGTTCACGCCACCGAAGAGCAGAAGGAACATCACACTGGCGGCAGCGGCCACATCAGCGATGGGTAGGGCGACGGCCATCCCGATAATCAGGATCGTGGAGAAGAGGATGGCGTAGTGGGGGGTCCCACGGCCCGAATGCACACGGGCGATCACCTCCGGAAGGCTCGCATCCCGGGCCATGGCGAACGCCACACGTGAGGATGAGTAGATGGTGGCATTGAGGGCGGACACGGTGGAGAGCAGGCCGCCCACAAGGATCACGATGGCACCACCCACAAAAAACTGATCAGCCGCCCCGACCAGGGCCGTTTCTCCCCCCTGAGCGAGGTAGTCCGTGATGGCCATACCGGCCGGGGGATTCACC
>CBDUAX010000674.1:0-2641 GCA_965365235.1 uncultured bacterium | reverse complement strand
CTGCCTCGCTCGGACCGGATTCTGGGCCTGGAACCCTCCGGACCCCTTCGAGTTCCGGGAGCCGTTCCGCCCCTTTCCCCGATCGTTTTGAGAGAGCCTCCCTCTGGGGCCGCAAAGATCTCCGGCCGGCCTTCCACCGGCCGCGGTCCAGCCTCCCGTCAACCGGGATCTTTCCCCAACCCTACCGCCCTGAGGAGAGCCAGAGCATTGGTCGAGCTGGCCCGATCCAGGCGCAGGAGGTAGTCGAAGGAGATGAGGGGGCCGTCATCCCCCTCCCGGACCTGGCCCTCCAGGTGCACTGCCTCGGCAGCCTTCTCGAGCTCCGGGGTGTCATCCAGCTGGAGGTCGTGGGTCGCCACAGCGCCAATGGCTTCGGCCTCCAGGAGGTGCCCGATGATGGTCTGGACTGCGACTCGCCGCTCGGCCTCATTCGTGCCCTGTAGCGGTTCGTCCAGAAGGAACAACACCCCGCCACTCTCCCTGCTCCGGGCGCCTTCTACCACCTGTTTGATCCGGTTCAGCTCGGCCATGTATTGAGAAACCCCCTCCGAAAGGGAGTCCGTCGTCCTCATGGACGTGAACACCCGCAGCGGCGGAAGGGTCATTTCAGCCGCGCATACGGGGCCGCCGGCCTGGGCCAGAACCGCGTTCAACCCCACGGCACGAAGGAGGGTGCTTTTCCCTGACATGTTGGAGCCGGTCACAAAAAGGAAGGATCCCGGCGGTCCCAAAACCACGTCCTTGGCCACGCAAACCTTCGCCGAAAGCAATGGATGCCCCAGGGCTTTGGCCCGCAGGAACATCCCCTCTCCCTTACCCACTTCCGGGAAGGACCACTCCGGATGATCGGCCTTGAGGGTGGCCAGGGCTGCCAGCGCCTCTACCTGCCCCAAGGCCTCGAGCCACCCGCGGACGTGAGGCCCGGACTTCCTCTTCCAGCGTTCCAGCGAAGCAAGGACATGGACGTCCCAGGCCACCAGAGCCTGCAGGGGAACGTGGGCCATGCCGCTGAACCGGATATCGGCCCACCCCATCCGCCGACCCAGCCGACGCAGCTCCTGGGTGGCTCCCACAGGGCTGGAACGGACGGCACCCTGGGCCTCCACCAGGAGCTCGGCCTCGACCTCCATCTCCATGAGCCTGGTCAGGAGCGATGCGTACCGGGAAAACCGCTCCTGCCCCCCGGAGGCGGCGTCCATGAGCCCATGGATCCGGATCCGATGGCGATTGGCCAGGGCAAAAGAGGCCCCCACCGAAAAGAGCCACCACGGTCCGGGTAAGGGGCCCCAAAGCTGAAGGGCGGCCAGAGCGGCAGAGAGGAGTGGAAGGGCCCACGCCCCAAGCAGAAGCCAAGGGTGAGCCGGTAACCACGGATCCTCTTCGGCCCATTTGAGAAAGGCTCGGATGACCTCTGGGTCCTGACCTTCCACGCTCCTTCCTGTGGCTTCCCACTCCTGGAGACGGTCCACCTCGGAGGCCAGCTCCTGAACCGACTCCTGGCGACGGAGGATTTCCTCCGGCGAGGCAGGCTCGAGCATCCATTCCCGGAGCCGTTCAGAGCCAACGGGAAGAGTCGGAGTGGTCAGCAAGCGAAACAGTGAGGCCGTCCCGCCTACGTCCAGGTCCAGGGCGTAGGGGTGATCCGACCCCGGGGAAGAGATCCGGGAATCGGGCAACTCCCCCCACACGCGTCCGAGCCGGGCCAGGGCGACACGGTTGATCTCCACCAGTAGGCCCAACTTTCGCTCTCGGTGCCGGACCCGACGGTGCCAGATGATGAGCCACACAAAGGCCACCAGGGACAGGACCATCCCCCATAGGGCCCACAATGCCGCAAGACCCGAGGTGACGTCCCAAAGGACATACAGGGAGAAACCCAGCAGGAACACCCCGACCCGGATCCAGCCAAGGCGGGTGCTCAAAGCCCCTTCGGTTCCCCTGGCCACCGAGAACCGGTGGAGCCTCTCCCGGTATCGGCCCTCGACCTCTTGGCCGTCTCCCGGAACCTCGGTTAGAATCCCCTTTTCCTTTTTGGACATCCCTGGGCCTTTCGGTTTTACCACTTCTTATCCGCCTCGGAATAGTAGTCGGGGCGGCGACAGGGTACCAATCTTGAGCTCGCACCGCTTTGAATCCGCCGGACAGGACAAGCCAGGGCTGGGGGAGTTGGCCCGTGTGTTCCTTCAGATTTCCCTTCTGGGCTTCGGCGGCCCGAACGCGCATATCGCGTTGATGCTGGACGAGGTGGTGGAAGCCCGGGGGTGGCTGACACGGGAACACTTCCTTCAACTCGTCGGGGTCACCAACCTTCTGCCCGGGCCCAACTCCTCGGAGGTGGCCATCCACATCGGCTACACCCAGCGGGGGTGGAGGGGAGCCCTGGCCACCGGACTCTCCTTCCTGGCCCCGACCTTTATTCTGGTCGTTCTCTTCTCCTACCTGTACTTCCGCTTCGGCACCCTGCCCCAGGTGGAGGGGCTCTTCTGGGGCCTGAAGCCAGCCGTCCTGGCCATCATCCTCGCTGCCGGATGGAGGCTGGCCACGGTGGCCCTTCGGTCCGCGGCGCCCGAGGCGGGGGGGGTGAACCACCTGGCCCGGGGCCTCCCGGTGGTCCTCGCCGTAGGCGGAGTTGCTACCTCGT
>CBDUAX010000673.1:0-2651 GCA_965365235.1 uncultured bacterium | reverse complement strand
TCCTTTTCGGCTGTGCCCCACCCGACGGTCCTGACGCAACCGTTGAGGATTTCTATGAAGTAGCCAGGGAGGAACGCCCCAACATCATCGTGATCGTGGTGGATGATCTTCGCTTCGATGAGCTGGGGGTCGCCGGGCATCCGTTCATCGAAACGCCCCACATCGATGCCTTGGCCCGTGACGGTGTTTATTTCACCAACGCGTTTCACACCGTTCCCCTCTGCTCGCCGAACCGGGCCTCCATCCTCACCGGCCAGTATCCCTCCCGACATGGAATCATCGACAACGTGGCCCGGAACCGGAAAAGCCACCGTCTCTCGACCTTCCCCATGGCCCTTCAGGCTGATGGATACGACACGGCCTTTCTCGGGAAATGGCACATGGGAAACGATCCAACGCCACGACCAGGATTCGATCTATGGATGGCGATCCCGGGGCAGGGCCGAACCCGGAACCCGGAATTCTACGAAGACGGAGAAATCCGGGAATACCCGGGCTACATCACCGATGTGATCACCGACCGGGCTGTCTCCTTCATCCAGGAGGACCGGGAAGACCCCTTCCTCATCTATATCGGCCACAAAGCCATTCATCCCGATGCCGTCCAACTGGACGATGGATCCGTGGACCTGAGCGTTCCCAGAGGGTATGTCCCGGCTCCAAGACATCTGGGGCGGTACGAGGAGTCGCCTGTGCCGTGGCGGGAAAACGTCGTGTCTTCTCCGCAAGAGCTGGAAGGGAAACCGGCCCTGAAGCGGGCTCTGGAAGAGAAGATGTCCGACGAGATCATGGAGACCTTCGGAGAGCAGGAGCTGGATCCGGGCTCCAGTGAGGAAACGGTGCGTCGCAGGGCGGAGATGATTCTGGCTGTGGATGACGGGGTGGGCCGGATGGTGGAGGCGCTGGAAGGGGTGGGGATCCTGGACAACACCGTCATCCTCTTCACCAGCGACAACGGGTTCTTCTACGGGGAACACGGTCTGTCCCTCGAGCGGCGCCTTCCCTATGAGGAGTCCATCCGGACGCCTCTCCTGATTCGATTCCCGCCTCTGGTGGAGCCGGGATCCCGGATCGAAGGTTTGGTGGCCTCCGTGGACCTTGCCCCGACCCTGCTGCAGTTGGCGGGCGCACCCATCGGCGACCACATCCAGGGACGCTCTTTCGTGTCCCTTCTCTCAGGGACGGAAGAACAGACTCGTGAATCGGTCTTCGTAGAGTTCTTCACCTACGAGAACCCTTTCCCCTGGCTTGTGGATATGGACTACCGGGCGATTCGGACCGAGCGCTATAAGTACATCCACTGGATGCAGCACCCGGAGGAAGGCGAGCTCTACGACCTCCTGGAAGACCCCTTCGAGACCCAGAACCTTTTCTTTGAGCCATCCATGGCCGAGGTCCTGGCCACTCTGAAGGAGGAGATGGCGAAGGAAGCCCTCCACGCCATGGGGCTTTCGGGGTAGCGGCTCACGCCCCTCCCTCAGCCATCGGCCACCCCTTCCCACCCCCGTGCATAGAGCTCCGGGTAGACCCTCAGGTATCCCGGGTACTCCCTCCGGGCTGCTCGGACCACCTTCCGGTCCAGCGTCACCAGAGCCAGCGGCTCGGTGGTCTCCACCAAAACCTCCGCCGAGGGGCCGATCGCGATGGATGGCCCTCCAATGAGACCGTCGGGTGTCGGAGCCGGGCGGTTCGCCGAGATCACATAGGTACAGCTCGTCACGGCATTGGCCCGTAGGACCAGCCGCCATCGCTCATAGGTCTGGGGGGGTGTGCATCGAGGAGCGAACACGGCCTCGGCGCCCCGGGCCGACAAGAGCTGGAAGCCGGTGGTCCGGTTCACATCGGAGCAGAGCTGCATTCCCACCGGCATCTTGAGCCCGGAGATCAGCTGGGGCGGATCCGCCCCAGGCTCATAGTGGCTGGTCTCCCAGTACCCCTCTTCCTCCGGTAGATGGACCTTCCTGTACCTGGCCAGGCAGGCCCCGTCAGCACCATAGAGGAGGCCGGTGTTGTATCGGATGCCCGATGAGGGGTCTCGGATGATTGCACCACCCAGTAGGGCGATGCCAACCTCCGCTGCCGCAGCTGCCATGAACCGCTGCCGGGGGCCGTCCACCCCCTCGGCATCCTCTTCCACCGGAACTTTCGACGCCGGTGACCAGCGATTCAGGGGGATCTCCGGAAGGATCACCAACTCCCCTCCCCTCCCCTGGGTCTCCCTCAGGGTTTCCATAAGACGAGGCCAGTCCGCCTCGGTGGGGAAGGCGTCCGTGACGATACCCACGGTCAGCGTCGTGTCGGACATGCACCGTCCATAGAGGAAGGGGGGAACCAGGCCGCGGGTTGCCCCCGGGCCTCAGGAGACCGAAACAACCTGAGCCCTCTGGCTTGCTGACAAAAGGGGCGGCAGCCCATTTTGTCGGTATGCCCTCCCGTTTCACTGTGTTCCTGGCAGAGCTCCGGCGGAGAAAAGTCACCCGGGCTGCAGTGGCGTACCTGGTCATCGGGTTCGCCGTCCTGGAGGGTGCGGACAATCTCCGAGATCCCCTGGCCATTCCCGATGGGTTCATGCGGGGCCTGGCCCTCATCGTCCTCGCCGGATTCCCGATCCTCCTGGCCCTGGCCTGGGCTTTCGACATCACATCCCAGGG
>CBDUAX010000672.1:0-2652 GCA_965365235.1 uncultured bacterium | reverse complement strand
CCCCACGTAGATGACGTTGGGGTCTCCCGGGGCCACCTCGACGGCACCGATGGACGCAACGTCCAGGTAGTCGTCAGTGACATTCTCCCAGCCTTCCCCGGCGTCGTCGGTCATCCAGACACCGCCTCCGGTGGTCCCCATGATGAACTGGTGGGGATCATCGGGGAATCCTCCCACGGCTGTGGAACGCCCGCCCCGGAAGGGGCCGACGGAGCGGTACTCCAAAGTCTTCAGAAGGTCCGGATGAACCACCTGATTGGCGTCCGTCTCCTGGGCATCCAAACTCACCGGAAAGAACCCGAGGCCGACCAACAGGACGGCGGTCAGGACGGGGCGGTCGCTACGGACCGGCTTCCCGGAGTCAAATTCGCGCTTGTGCTGGAGGGGAGAGAAGACACGCCGGCGAAGGAAGACGCGAAACATGAAAACTCCAGGTTGGATGGGGCCTCGGGCGGAATCCACCCGGTTTCAAAGGATAACCCACGGGAAAAGGACCCACCTTCGACCTCCGAGACGGGAGATGGCTCGGGAATCTGAGGTCAGGGGGGTTGGAGAGGCAACCGGGACAAGGGGTCGAGGAGGTAGGTAGCCGTCTGGCTGAGTAGAAAAGGTCCCGGGGCGGTCCCTCGCCGATCCCCTCACCTGCGACGGCTTGGGATTCCTGACCTACGGGTCCGGCGCTCTGGAGGACTGGACGTATCTGAGCGGATCGGTGAATCGGATCAGTTCTCCTCCTGAAGGGCGTTCCTCGGATCAACCCGTGTGGCTCTCCAAGCCGGCAATCCACCGGCCACCCCAGCTACCACCAGGGTCCCCAATGCGATCGCCGCGAACACCACGGGGTCCAAAGGATTTACTCCCACCAGGAAGCTCTCCAGAAACCGAGTAAGAGCCAGGGCTGTTAGAAGGCCGGCCAGGAGGCCCACTCCCACCACCTGGTACGACCCACCGAGGACGAGGCTCAGGATCTCACCGGTGTTGGCCCCCAGCGCGACACGAACACTCAGCTCCTGGGACCTCCGGCTCACAGCGTGGGACAGGACTCCGTAGATACCCACCGCAGCGAGGAGAAGTCCGAGGGAGGCGAAGAGGATGAGGAGGAAGGTCGTGAAGGTTTCACCTCTCCGTTCAAAGCGAACGATGTCCTCTCCCGACTCGATGCGGAAGACGGGGAGTGTAGGGTCTGCTTCCCTGAACACCTCACGCACGCCTTCGATGATCCCGACGGCCTCCTCGGAGGCACGCACAAAAACCTCGAGGGTCCGAGTAGTGAACTCCCTTGGGTCCTGCCGATAGGGCCGGTACCAGGTGTCCGTGAGTACACCGAAGTCGGCAACATCTTCGGCGATCCCCACAACAGAAAGCAAGGGGCCACCGTCCGCCGGCACTCCGACCCGGACCTGACGCCCCAATGCCTCTTCCCCCGGCCAAAGACGATGGGCCAATCGTTCGCTGAGGACCACCACACCTGGGGTTTCCTGGCCATCGGCCCGGGTGAACCCCCGCCCGGCCACAATCTCGGTTCCAGCCGTCCGGAAGTACCCTTGAGACACGGCCCGGTGGTTCACCGGCACGGCATCGTCCTGAGAGAGGGTCGGAGCCCCATGGGGCCAAAGGGTGGCTCCCCATCCCTGATCCCGCAGAGGATTGAAGTTGGTGAACGCGGCTCCCTCCACACCCGGCAGCGCTTCGATACGCTCGAGGGCGAGATCCAGGAAGGCCAGTCGATCGGGCAACGACTGGTAACTGCCGATGGAGGGAGCCACGCTGAAGCTGAAGAGATTTTCCACCTGGATGCCCAGATCCCGGTCCTGGAGGTTCACCAGGGTTTTCAGCATGAGCCCGGCACCGGTGAGGAGGACGACTGCCACGGCGACCTCCGCGACGATCAACCCGTTCAGCACCCGGCGTTCCTGTCTTCCACCGACCACACCCCGGGCACCTCTCAGGAGTGATCCGGCGCCGGATTCGGATGACTGGAACATGACAGGAAGGGAGAACAGCATTGCCACCACCAGGCCCGCCGTGACGCCGAAAACCACGACACGGAAGTCCACTCCGATGGACTGGAAGAAGGGCCCCAGATCGTCCACGGGGCTCATGGCGGCAAGGGGGGGTCCAGCCCATGCTGCCAGGAGAATTCCCAAGAGCCCGGCTGCAAGCCCCAGGAGAAGGCCCTCAGCCAGGATGGGCCGAACCCTATCCCGGCGCCGTGCGCCGAGGGCCAATCGGACCGCGGTTTCCCCGTGGGCCCTCTGCATCCTGGCCATGATGATGGTGGCCACATTCGCGCAGGCGATGAGGAGGACAAAAAGGGCGGCGCCCAGGAGAGCTTTGACCTTCGCATCCATGCCCTCCAGGACCTCGTCTTTGATGTAGATCAGGGCCACTCCCACCCCGGCATTCCCAGCCGGGCTTTCCATTGCCAGCCGGTCGGCGATGGCCTCCATCTCTTCCCTTGCCGCCTCCATGGACGAGCCCGAGGCGAGGCGCGCCGAGATGTTCAAGACCCCGCGAGACCACTCCTCCGACTCGGGCCCGAGGGCCAGAGGAACCCATACCTCGGCGGAATAGGGGTATCGGAAGCCCTTGGGGAAGACCCCCAGGACCGTGTGAGGCCGGCCATTGATGACCAGCTCCTGGCCTACGGCC
>CBDUAX010000671.1:0-2659 GCA_965365235.1 uncultured bacterium | reverse complement strand
CATCACGCCAACAGGACTGCCTCCTTCGGGCTCCCGCGCCAATCCGGGCTCCTCTTTGGTCCAGTCCTTCTTTGCCATCTCGGTCTCCCAGGCGTTGAAACGATATGTTTCAACGTTGCACAAAAGGGGAGGAGGGGTCAAGGGAACCTGTGGCTCGAACCTGCCCCTTCCCGGAGAGTCAGGACATCAGAACCGACTCTCCGGGAGGGAGGCTCCTTTCACCGGGGTCAGTTGTTCTTGGCGCCCTGGTTGATCCAGTTCTTGAGATTGGTCAGGTCGATGTTGTCCAAGGCCGCACCACCGACGGGCATCTGGGCTCCTACGGTTTGCCGGCCTTCCACTTTCACGATCAAATAGCTGTCGTTGGCGTTCCCGGGAATCACCCGGGCAACGCCGGCCTGCGTCGCGATGACATCGACCAGATTCGCATAGGCGTTGCCTGCGGTCAGGTTCAAGCCGGCCCTCTCACTGGTGCCGTGGCATGATCCGGAAGCACACCCTCTACGGTTGAAGATGTCCTGGATCACGGCTCCGAACGCCGGATCTGCCACGATGACCCGGGTGTCACCGCCGTTCCCTCCGTTGTTGGGATCGTCGTCCGGGCCTGTACCGCTGTCGCTACACGCGGCCAGCAAGAGCGCAACTGCCACGGCCAGGGAGCGTACAAAGAGCTGTTTCATTTGGAACCTCCAGAGAGGGTACGAGAAGTGGACCCGGTCAGAACCGCAGGAGCCGGGTGATGGCGAACCCGAGCCGCCAATCGTCCGGCTCGAAAGCGAAGTCAGTCCCCACGAGGAACTGGCTGGGGTTCAGGCGAACGGAGTTGGTCAGGAAGATCTTGAAGAAGTGGCCGCCGGTCTCGAGCTCCAGGCCGAAGGAACCGGTGTCGTTCGCCAGCTCGGCCCGGTTCTCCCCCAGATTCCATTCTGCGTTCAGGCTGAAGATGTCCGTGAGGAACAACTGGCCGTAGAAGCCCCAATAGATGTCCTGGACCGGATCGATCTCGTCCAGGAGAACGTTGTAGAGGTATGAAGGGACGAGGCCCAGGGCGATCCGGTCGGCGATGACCGTGTTGAGTACCAGTTGCCCGTAGTACTGGAAGTTCCCCTTGTCGGTGGAGTCTCTCTCAGGCACGTCGGAGCTCCAGGCGGCACCGCCCTGGACGGCGACCAGAAAGGGGACCGGTCCCAACTCGGTCCCGAGGGCTCTTACCTTTGCCTGAAGATCCCAGTTATCAAAGAGGTTGCTGCGGGCCAGGGTCACCAAAACCCGGTCGGAGGGAGCGTATCCGAGGCCCAGTCGCATGTTTACCGGGCCGTCCAGGCCCCAAAGGGCATCGGATCCATCAGAGACTGCCGGTAGAAACCGATGGGCAATCTCGAACTGCCACTCTCCTCGTGAAAGCGTCTCAGCTGTGGGTAGGTTGATGACCTGGGTAGCGTGGAAGGCCGTGAGGGGAGGCCTTGTCGCCTCTCTACTACGTTCCCAACGCCGACCCTGCTCCTGAGCTGACGAAGGGGAAGGACCCATCGCCATGCAGATCAGCGGAAGGAGCATTACCGAGATTCCGGGATTGCGCTTCATTCTTTAGGAGCCCTCCCCGCCCTCGGCGGGTGAAAGGAAAAAATCGAGGTCCAACTCCATGACCTCATCGATCTTCATGAACATCAGCTTTGGGATGGGGATGTCGTGATCGGATAGGAGGACCTGAAAGGCGCACTGGACCCGGAGGGGCTGCCCGCTCGCTTCCACAGAACACTCGATCTCCCGTTCCCGCTCAATTCCGTGAACGGAGAATGATCCCCGGGCGACGGCTCGGTATCGACCCGAGCCACTGGTCCGAAGGCTGGTCACCCGCCCAGAAAACGTCGCGTAAGGGTATTCCTCGACCTCCAGGTAGTTTTCGCGCATATGGCGGTTCCTGAGGCCCATGCCCGTGTCCAGGCTCGCCAGGTCAACCTCGAAGTAGAATTCGCTCTCTCTCAGATCGGTTTCGCCCCCAAGCCCCTCTCCCGCGAGAAAGAGGAATCCATCGATACGGTTGGTGACCCCTTCGAAGTCCTCGAGCGGTGCATCGGAGATGAACCGGACTTTGTTCTCTTTCCCCAGGTCCACCTGGAACTCCTGGGCGGGGATGGGTGTGGCCACGGCCACACAAACCCCAAGAACAGCCCAAAGAGCAGTCTTGTATTTCGGAGCTTTTCTGGACCACATATGCGTGCCCTCCGAGCGGAGAAAAACCTTATCTGGATTGAATACGTTTTAAGGTTAAAACTATTACTTCAATCATTAAGTTCTGTAAGGACAAGTCTCGCCTCACGCCGGCGAAGGGCAGGCGGAGGCACAACACGGACGTATCTTGGAAGACTCCCGGGGCCGGCCCGAGGGTCAGATAATCCCGAACTCCTTCTTCAGACGATCCTGAAGCCGTTGAGCAACGCCTTCATCCAGAGGTTCGGGGTCCCTCAGCGTGATCCGGAGGGCCTTCACGATGGAGGACACCTGTCCTCCAAAGCGCTCACATTGGTCACATCCTCTCAGATGTGCTTCAATCCGCTCCCGGTCCTCCTGAGATACCTCGCCATCGAGATAGTCGGAGAGAAGTTCGAGGACTTCGATGCAGCGAAAGGGAACTGGGAGGCGATTCGTGACATATTTC
>CBDUAX010000670.1:0-2663 GCA_965365235.1 uncultured bacterium | reverse complement strand
AGCCGAGACCAGTGTGAGCTGGGAAGTCGGTGCGGATCTGGCCAGGGGTCCCCTCAATCTGAGCGCTACGGGGTTCCATCAGGACTATGAGAACCTGATCCGCACGGTGCCCCAGCCGAACGAATCGCGCCTTCAGAGCCGGAACGTGGGGGCGAGCCGGGCGTGGGGTCTGGAGGCCAATGCCACCTATCGGGTTGGTCCGGGATTGGTAATGGGCCTGGAGGCGACCCGCACCTGGACGGAGATCATCGACAACACCGGCCTTCCCCCGGACCAATATCCGGAGGGGAGTAGCCTGCCGTTCCGACCTGGGTTCATCGGGAGCCTCTACCTTCATGCGGACATGTCGTCGCGGATAGAGGTGCTGGCCAGAGCCTCATACCTGGGTGAACAGATCGTGCTGAGCGAGCGGTTCAGCGGCAAGCGGGTTGCCATCGATGGATACCTCCGGATCGACGGCACACTGAGCTACCACGTCACGGACCGCCGGACACTGTACTTGCGGATGGCGAACTTGCTGGACACAGCTTACGAAACCGCCTTCGACCGGCCTGGGGTGCCCCTGACGTTGGCGGTGGGAATCGCAATCGATCCGTAGACCCTCCGAGGCGAGGTCCGGGCGGACAGTGGAATTCCCAGACTGACTCACCCGGGGGCTGTGAAATCGGATCTTCAGGGGTCCTCCGGCATATTAGTATAGTTGACTCCCACTCAGACAAACGGTTTCCACGGGACGATTTTGGCCTCTCCACCATCCTCCTGGGGACAGTTCATCGCGTTGCCCCCCGGACCACATCCTGAAAGGTCGGACCGCCTGATGCGTTTGCTTGGCCTCATCCTCACGCTCTTATTTTCCTTCGTGGGGTTGGAGGCCCAGACCCCAACCTTTTCGGCTACCGTCCAACTCCGGCCGGGTGACGCGGTTCGGCTTCAGATCGCGCGGGAGCCGACATTCACGGACGATTACGCCATAACTGAGGAGGGCGTAGTCCTTCTCCCCCTTATCGGCCTGGTTCACGTCGCATACCGGCCCTTCGCTGAAGCCCGGGATGAGATCCGGGCACGGTACGAACAGGAGCTCTTCGAGTCACCGGTCCTTGTGTCGCCGGTCTTGAGGATCGCGGTCCTGGGGGAGGTGCAGCAGCCCGGGCTTTTTCCAGTGGACCCGACCATGACCGTGGCCGAGGTGGTCGCTTCAGCAGGAGGCCTCACGGCGAGAGGGGATCCTGGGAAGGTGTTCATCCTGCGCAATGGTGAGGAATGGCCGATCCCCCTTGGTGTAGGGAAGGGCCGCGAGACCCCACCGCTTCAGCCCGGTGACCAGATCACGGTGGGCCGCCAGGGCTGGTTCAGGGAGAACCTGGGGGTCTTTTTGACCGCAACCGCTACCGTCGTGGCCGCTGCCGTGACTAGCCTGATCCTGACTTCCCGATGAGCCCCAACCCCCGCCTCCTGGAACACTGGCTCCGGCTAGCCACCCTGCGTTGGCGAACCGGTGCAATGGTTTCCTGCGTCGTCATCTTGATTGGGGCTGGCCTCCTCTTCCTCACGCGTCCAGTCTACCGATCGGATTCCACCCTCCGCCTAGGCAGCCCCCCGCCGTCTAGTGGGGTCAATCCGGCGGGGGGGATTCTGTCCTTCCTGCAGCTCAGCGGAGACCCCTTCGCGAACGACATGGAGCTCCTCGGCAGTCGGTCCCTCGCCGAGGCAGTGGTGGAAGATATGGCCCTCAATGCCTCACTCGTCACCCCTGCCGGTTGGCACCGGGACTCACTCCTCGTATATGTGCGAGCTTCCAGGGAGACAGCAAAGGCGCGTTACCATATCCGCAGGCTTGACGACCGGCGCCTCGAGGTTCGGCGAACAGAACCGACCGACTCTCCTATCGGCCAGGTTCTCCCCGAGGTACCGATTTCCTTCGGCGGAGTCACGCTAGCGTTCCAGCCTTTCCGGGAGGGGATGCCTCGGGAGTTCGAGGTGGAGACGATTCCCTTCAGGAGGGCAACCCGCCTTACCCGAGCGGCGCTGGGTTCCGAGCGGCTCCGCCGAGAGGCGAACGTCGTAGCCATCTCCTTCAACAACCCGGATCCCGGCGTCGCCAACGGCGTGGTGGCAGCCACCGTGGCCGAGTTTATCCGTTTGCGCACCGATCTCCAACACAGGGAGAGCACCCAATCGGCAGACTCGCTTCGCACGGTAGCAGGAAGGACCGAGCAGGAGCTACGAGAGGCGGAGGAGGCGCTGGAGAGGCTGCAAAGGACCCTCCGTCTGGTTGCGCCAACAGCTCAGAGCGAGGCCCTGGTGGAGCGGCAGGGCGAGATCCTGATACGCATCGAGCTAGCCCGGGCTGAGTTGCAGGGGGTAGAGCAGATGCTCGGTCGTCTCGAGGCTTCGCAGGATCCGTCCCGGTCGTGGACAGCGCTCTTGAGCTTTCCCGCCTTCCTGCAGAACGAAACTCTGGGCTCCATGCTTATGCAGCTGACCGATTTACATGGGACCAGAGAAGAGCTCGCCACGCGCAGGGCACCGGACAACAGAGAACTCCGTGTCGTGGACGAGCAGATCGCTTACTTGGACCAATCTCTGCGCCAGATGGCCCAGGAATACCGCACCGGTCTGGTCGACCAGATCGCTGCGACAGAACCACAGCTCCGAGAGTTGGA
>CBDUAX010000669.1:0-2664 GCA_965365235.1 uncultured bacterium | reverse complement strand
CTACCTGGCGGAGTGGGGAAAAACTCTTACGGGTCGCATCGAGACAATCTCCTACGAAGAGCTGCCCGACCGCACCGAGCTCCCCGCCGGGACCTACATCTTCACCCAACGAGACGAGTTGCTCCCAGTTGAATTGGACCTGGCCAGTCGTGTCTGGGACCAACTTGGCCACGTGCCGGGAGTCCGCTTACTGAACGACCCAAGGCGGGCCATGGGTCGGTATGAGCTCCTCCACACTCTCCACCGGGAAGGATTCAACGAATTCAAGGCGGTCCGAGCCACCGAAGATCCGGGAAAACTGCAGTACCCGGTCTTCATCAGGGAGGAGCGTTTCCATACCGGCACTCTTACAGACCTCCTCCAAACCCCTTACGAGCTACAACAGTCAATAGGAGACCTTCTCCTCAGGGGGTGGCGCAGATGTGACCTCCTTGTGGTGGAATTCTGCCACACCGCCGACGACCAGGGCATCTTCAGGAAATACTCGGCCTATGTAGTGGGCCCGACGATCATCGCCCGAAGCATCCTCCACAGCCGCCACTGGATGGTGAAGTCGGGCACCATGGAGGTTGATTCTCACCGGGCCAAGGAGGAGTTGGAGTACGTGAAATCCAACCCTCATGCTGACTGGCTGAGGGGCGCCATGGATACGGCCCACATCGAGTATGGCCGGATCGACTACGGGCTGAAGGGGGATCAACCTCAAGCGTGGGAGATCAATCTCTACCCCACCCTCGTGGCACCCAGCTGGATGGCGGCCGCGGGCTCTGATAACCGAAAGGCTCTGCGGCGTCCCTCCCGGGAGCTTTTCTTTCGACGATTTCATGAGGCTCTGGAAGCCATCGATCCCAAGCCCGCCAGGGGAGGAACGGTCTCCCCGACGAAGGTCCCCATCCACACCCCCGCCGATTTGAAGCGACGGCTTCGCGCTGACCGAAGGCGAGAGCGCCTGCGCACCTTTCACAGGACAACCACCCAACGGCTTGCTGGGTGGCCCCCAATCCAACCCCTCTGGAAGATGCTCCGGCCTCTCGTTTCGAGGTTATCGGGGGCAGCGGCCCGGGTATCTCGGCCCAGTTGAAACACACCCCACCCCACGCTCCCCCATCCCCGAACCTTCACTGCTTGGGCTCGTCAGGGGAGTTTACACACACAAATCACGCCACTCACGTCGCGAAAAAGTCCGGAAAGAGCTTATGAGGCAGTAGGGGTCGTCCCGGATCGGATGATCGAATTCGGGTCGAAACATATTCTTAGAGTTCCTATTTTCTCGGGAAAAATGGCCAACCTAAAACCTCCGTTGACACCAGGAAGACACCGCTCTACGCTCGGGACCACAGCCGTTCCTTGACCAGTGTCAGAGGAGGAATTCCCTATGCCGAGACCTGAGTTTGGAGTGGATCGGTCCAAGATCTCGAGAGGCTTGCGCACCCTGTTTCCCACTCTCCTGATCCTGATCCTCTTGTCCGCATCAAACGTCTCCGCCCAATTCGAAGGCCGGACCTACGCAATTACCAACGCGCGTCTCGTGACCCTCACCGGCCAGGTGATCGAGAGCGGAACCATCGTGCTGCGAGGTGGACTCATCGAGTCCCTCGGAGCCGACATCGTTCCACCCCCCGATGCGATTCAAATCGATGGGGATAGCCTGACCGTATATCCGGGCTTTATCGACGCCTACTCTCAAGTGGGACTCGTCCTACCCGAAAGAGACGAGAGGGAGTACGCCGGAAATATTGCAGACCAACTTGCGACTGAACGCTTTGACCCGGCCTCCGAAGAGCTGGCCGACTATCGAAAGCAGGGATTGACCTCGGCTCTGGTGGCCCGGAGCGACGGCGTGTTTGGTGGACAGGCGGTCCTCTTGAACCTGATGGGCGAGGACATCCCATCGATGACCGTTAAAGCGCCAGTCGTCCAGGTGTTGGGGTACCAGGGGCAGCAGGGTTATCCGGGAACGTTGATGGCCGTCGTGGCCTTTCAACGCCAGACCCTCATCGACGCGTCCTATCATGACCTCCTGAAGTCCCGATATGGCCAAGACCCACGTTCCATGGTACGCCCTCCGGCAGACCCGAGCCTGGATGCCCTGATCCCGGTCGCCAAGGGTGAGGCGCCGGTCTTGGGCATTGTGAGGATCGAAAACGACTTCAAGCGTCTCCGGAAGCTGGCGAACGAGTACGGCCTACAGTACTGGATAGCCGGGGCCGCCGAGGCATTCCGCGTCCCTGAACTCATTCGGGAAGCCGGAGTTCCCGTCCTGGTCTCTCTGGACTTCCCCGCCATCAATGCGGTCACCGGATATCAGTTCGACCGGGCCTTCCGCAATCTATCCGAAGAGGAGAAGGAAGAGCTGGACAACCGAGACAAAGCGGCCGTTCACTCCAATGCCGCATCCGTATTCAACGCTGGGGTCCCGTTGGCCCTGGGGACCGGCGGAATGTCCAATGTCGGAGACTTCCTGAAGAATCTCCGCCTCTCGGTGGATGCCGGGCTGCAGTTCGATGTGGGGCGCCAGTTCGTTGAGACGCGCGCGATCGACCTTGACCTTGGCCTGGTAGAACCTCGCGCCAGAGCGCTCATCCTCGAACGAGTCGGCCGAGACCTGCCCGACCACGCCTTCGATCCTCGGCGTGGTCCTTCTGGCAAATGCCGGGAACGAGA
>CBDUAX010000668.1:0-2670 GCA_965365235.1 uncultured bacterium | reverse complement strand
CCCCAGTGCCCCTGCGAAACCGCCTGTTGTGGGTCCTGCTGGCTTCGGCAGTAGCCACCACTCTGACACCGAACGCGGCGAAAGGGCAGGAATGCCCTCAGGGTCGGATTTCCGCTATACGGGTCGAAACCCTGGACGTTTTCGCCCTTGACGAGGACTCGGGGCGCCCATGGCTCAACTGGATCTTCACGGCTGCGAACTCCATTCATATCAACACCCGCGAGAGCTATGTAAGGAGTGAGCTTCCCTTTCGGGAGGGTCTGTGCCTGAATTCCTTCGTGCTGGAAGAAGTGGCCCGCACACTCCGTGGCCGCCCCTTCATCAAGTGGGCGGAGGTTTCCCAGACCAACCTTCCGGAGGGGACAGCAGAGGTCCAGATCGTAGTGCAGGATGATTGGACTCTGAGCTTTGGGCTCGGCCTCTCGTTTGATGAGGGAATCAACCTGGAGGAGCTGCTCCTTCGCGAGACCAACCTCTTGGGCCGGGGGATGACGGTGGGCGTCGCGAGAGCTCAAAGTCGGGAGATCCGGGAGACGAGCCTCCGGGTCGGGGCCGCCCGCCTCTTCGGTACCTCCTTCTAGATATACCCTTGCAATATGGGAATGAATTCCCATATTGCAAGACATGATCCCCCGAATCTACCGTCGTCAGCTTCGTGACAAGCTCGGCAAGTTCCCCGCCGTGGCCCTGATCGGACCACGCCAGTGCGGCAAAACGACACTTGCCCGCCAACTCGGGGGTGTCTACTTCGACATGGAGACGGCGGGAAGCGAGGCTCGGCTCGACGCTGAGTGGGACACGCTGGCCGGAGGCAGAAGGCTCGTCATCATCGATGAGGCCCAGCACGCACCGTGCGTCTTTTCGCGCCTTCGCGGCACTATCGATGCGGACCGAAGGCGAAACGGCCGATTCCTGCTACTCGGATCAGTCTCGCCGGCTCTGATGGAGAACGTGTCGGAGTCACTCGCCGGCCGATTGGGTTTGGTGCGCATGACCCCGTTCATCTTGCCCGAGCTCAAGGCCGGGAAAATGGACGACCTCTGGTTGCGGGGGGGGTATCCCGACGGAGGCATCCTAGCCCCGACGATGTTCCCCGAATGGGAGGAGAGCTACCTGGAGCTGCTGGCAACTCGTGACCTACCCACTTGGGGATTGCCTGCAAAGCCGAAGCAAACGTTACGGCTACTTGCCATGCTGGCCGCCGTGCACGGCCAGCCCCTTAATGCGTCGCAACTCGGTGGATCGATGGCTCTGACTCACAAGACGATCCTGAGCCACTCCGATTTTCTGGAAGGCGCGTTCCTGATACGCCGACTCCAGCCGTACAGCGCGAGCATCAGGAAAAGGCTGGTTAAGACACCACGGGTTTATTGGCGCGACAGTGGCTTACTTCACGCGCTTATGGGGGTAGGCGATCTCGAACAACTCTACCGCCAGCCGTGGTTGGGACAGAGTTGGGAGGGGTTCGTAATCGAACAAACGCTCTCCACACTCTTCGCCGTGGACAAGCGAGTGCAGCCCTACTACCTACGTACCTCCGATGGCTACGAGCTCGATCTTGTGCTCGATTGGGCTACCGAGCGCTGGGCCGTGGAGATCAAGCTTACCTCGAACCCCACCTCCGCGATGATTGATCGGCTGAACCAGACCGCTGACATGATTGATGCTACCCGACGGGTGCTGGTTTGCCGCGTGGCACGCAAAATCGAAACCGATCGGTTGTTGGTCGCCAGCCTCCCAGTGTGGCTGAAGACACTGGCAACCTGACCACATGCCTTGTTACGGCGCCGGTCTGAGGCGCTTCGTCAAGAAAAAGCCGGCGACGATCAGATCTCCGTTTTCGAGGGAGTACTCGATTGTGTTGGTTTGATGGACATCTTTAATCTGACCTCCTCGATGTCCGGGAGCTGCGATTCCACCATTTCTGGACATGGGGGGAAGGGTACCATGGAAACGTGCGGGACAAACAAAGGGTAGTTTAGGGGGTCCGTCCCGTAGTCAACGGAGACTTCAACGATCTCCTCCCGGCGGGGGAGGAAGAGGTCACGGAGCTTCAAGGCCAAACCGAACCGTTGGCTGCAACTCGACTCAACCTTCTTTTCGGATTCAGGAGCGGCGGGTACACCGTCCGGGAGGGACTCGACGCGGTTGTGGCGCCCCAGGATGTTCAGGTGGGTACCGAGGCCGTTCTCTCCCTTGGCCCATCCATCGGCGTCCTGGGCGGGGACGACGAGGTGGAGGACGTGCAGGCACGGCTGGACCTCTCGTGGTCCAGGGTCCCCGGCCCCTGGGTTTTTTCCACCGAGATCACCCTTGAGGGCAGGTACCTACGAAGGCCTGAGGGAAGGCGGGATGGCTGGAGAGACGTTCTTTCGGAGGTGGAGACAAAGGCCTTTCTTCAGGTGGGTGAGACGCGGCCGCACACCATCTTCGGGCGTGTCTCGGCCGCCCGTTCCTGGTCAATGGACAGGCCCTTCCAGCTCACTGCCGGCGGGAGGGAAGGGGTGCGGGGCTATTCCCAGGATGCCTTCCCTGGTGGACGCCGTTTGAGGTTCACCCTGGAAGACCGGTTTCCGGTTCTGGAGAGTGGGATCGCCGACGCAGGCGTGGTCCTGTTTGGGGACGTGGGGCGTGTTTGGGGTCAGGATGTGCCGTATGGCGAAAACAGTG
>CBDUAX010000667.1:0-2677 GCA_965365235.1 uncultured bacterium | reverse complement strand
GCGGTAGATCCCTGTTCGCCAATCCCGCCCGTACCCCGCCGACCCTCGATAGTCGATGTCCAGGACGGTGTATCCGTTGGCCGCGAGGAAGTGGTGGAACATGTACTCCCGGTAGTAGCTGGACCAATAGTTGTGGACGTTGTGCAGGTATCCGGCTCCGTGGACAAAGATCACCGCGGCACCATTCGCCTCGACCCCCATATCCGCTGGCCGATAGATCCGGGCCGGGACCTGGGTCCCGTCCTCTGCGGGGAAGTGCACAATCTCCGGATGGAGCCAGGGGAAGCTGAGCCACGCTTCAGTGGGAGATACCGTGACCTGTTCCAACTCGGTGTTCTCCTCCAACTCGCCGAGGAAGAGCTCGCCGGGGCGGTTCGCTCTGGAATGGATCACGGCCATCCCTTTCCCGTCCGGGGCCAAGGTGGCCTGGTAACTCCCCAACCCCGTTGTGACGGACCGTTTCCGGGACCCGTCGAACCGCATGGTATAGACGTGTTGGTTGAACGGAGATCCCTCGTTGGTGTGGAGGAGGAAGAAACTCCGGTCTTCCGACATCTGCAGGCCGAGTACCTCCCAGTTCCCCGATGTGAGGGCCTGTTTTCCGGTTCCATCGGCCTCAATGGAGTAGATGTGCGCGAATCCCGTCTCTTCGCTGGCGAAAAAGACCCGATCGGAGTCCGGGAGCCAACCCGCGCAACCGAACGAGCAGGGGCCAGCGATCCAGGCTTCGTCGTAGAGGGTATCCAGGAGTGTCAACTCTCCTGTCGCCGCATCCACGCTGAAAAGCCAGCGGGTCTTGTTGTCATACGAAACGCTGATGATGGCTCCCGTGGTGCCGGCGTCGTTCCATCCGATGAACCGGGCCATGGAGAGGTCAGGATGATCGGCCGACCCACCACTGCCCTCTTCTGCTGCCTCCTCGTCATCAGCAGGGTAGAGGTCCAACCAGGTGACCTCCCCGGTGGCGACCTCCAGGACTCCCAGTCTCGTCGAGCCGGTGGCGTCCCCAACCTTGGTGCGAACGGTCAGGTCCTCGGTGTACCCCGACTCGGTGACCCAGTTGGGGACGATGGTTCTCTGAGCCCCATTCCCCTGGGTGGAGGCAGAGAGCGCCACGTAGGCTCCATCCGAAGAGGGCCGAAAGCCCTGGACCCGCTCTCCCCTTTGGATATAGAGCGGTTCCGGTGCACCCTCCAAAGCCTTCTCCTGATCGGCCTCCCTCTCTTCCCGAGCGGCCTTTCGTCTTTTGATGTACTCGAAGAGCTTCACCTGCTGGTCTTGGAGGAACTTCTTGTGACCCGTGGCCTCCGGGGGATCCCTCGGCGGTGTCCCCTCACGGACGTCGGTAAGCTGACGGATGGCACCGTTCTCCAGGGTCATCTCGTAGAGATTCCCTGACCGGGTAAAGAAGATGGCTTCCCCGTCAGCCCGAAACCCCACCGCCGATTCGCCGTCTCGGGTGTCGGTCAACCGGGTGACTCGCAGGTTCCGGCGTTCCACCAGGTAGAGGTCCCCCTCCATGCTGGACAGCCGAAACCGTCTGTCCGGGGAAAGGACGCCCCCGGCATAGGTTATGGCCAGCTCCTCCGCCGTTTCGTCATCCAGCTTTTCAGGTTCCCCCCCTTCGGCAGAGATTCGATAGAGTTCCGGCGAATCATCCCACGCCCCCCCTCCGGGCAACCAGCGGAAGTAGATCCACTTGGAGTCATCGGACCACTGAATGCCGCGGGGGGCCTGCCCCACGTGTTCGGGGCCTTTCATGATGGACTTGATGGTGAGGGGGAACTCGAAGCGGGTGGCCGCCTCAGGCTCTACGGTGGCTGTAGACTGGGCGTAGGATGGCTTCGGGATTGCTGCAGTGAGGACTGCGAGGGAAGAGATCAGGACGGTGAGACAGAAACGGAGCATGCTGAACTCCCTTTGATGCATGAAGGCCAGAAGGGGTGCGGGCGCCAGGCCCTGGGATGAGATTTGCGCGCAAGAAGAAAGCCCCTTCGCCATGTTGGCGAAGGGGCAAGATAGGCTGAGGGACCCTGGCCGAAAACGGGGAGGCGTGTGGAGGGTTCAGAGTCCTTGGTATTGGCTAGTCGCCGAAACTGATCCCCAGAGCCCGGGCGGTCCGAACCACGTCCCCTTCGACCGGCACAAAGTGGGGTTGGGCCAGGGCCTCACCCAGGGGCACAGCTTTTACGTCAGGCGGGTCCAGCGAGACCATGGATCCGAAGTCCCCCCGTTTTACCAGTTCGATGGCTGCCGAACCAAAACGGAGGGCCAGCAATCGATCGTAGGCATTGGGCTGGCCACCCCGCTGGAGGTGTCCCAGGACCAACGACCGGGTTTCCACCCCCGTCATCTCCCCGATTTGCCCGGCGATCTTGTCGGCCAGGCCCCCGTAGCGGGCGTCCTGGCCCGGCTTCGCCCCCTCGAGGAAAGTGGCTTTACCGCCCAGAGGCTTGGCGCCCTCGGCCACCACCACCAGGGCGAAGTCGGGACCTCCATTCCGGTACCGTTCCCTGATCTTGTCGGCCACCTTCTCCATGGAGTAGGGAATTTCGGGGATCAGGATCACATCGGCGGTCCCGGCGACGCCGGCGAAGAGTGCGATCCAGCCGGCGTGACGGCCCATGACTTCCACCACGAAGGTCCGCCTGTGGGACTGGGCGGTGGAGTGAAGCTT
>CBDUAX010000666.1:0-2700 GCA_965365235.1 uncultured bacterium | reverse complement strand
TGATCCGCTCCTCCTTGGCACTAGATCGAATGGCTTCCATTTCTTGGGAGACAGGGCCATTGACGGCCGAGCCTTCCGGGATCTCTGTCGTGCCGGCCGGGATGAGGACTGAGGTGGTCAAGGTGGGAGTTGAGCCCCACCTTATTCCTCCACTTTGCCGTGGGAACTCCCAACGAAGCCGGCATTCGGCCGACAATCAGATATTCAAAGAAGACCCGAGCAGTGGTTGTGATCTGGAATCAGGCCGCTGCTTTCGGTGAAAGAAGAACCGGATCGGGTCGTGGAAATGAAAGAGGGTAAAAGCGAATGGCTCCAGGAAAGGGCACGTTTGATGGCCGCAGGTCCAGGGGTGGTTTCCGGAAAACAGAAGACGAGCTCTTCCTTCAAGCTGCCGTGGATCAGCTGGTGGAGAGCCCCTCGGTGGCCATCGGTCGGGAATCCTGGCGCGTCTTCCGAATCATGGGGGAGTTCGTGGAGGGCTTCGACGAACTGAACCACCTGGGGCCTGCCGTGACCGTTTTCGGGTCAGCCAGGACTCAACCGGAGGACCCCTTCTATCATGAATGCGTGAAGACTGCGCGTCTCCTGGGCGAGGCCGGTTTCAACATCATCACGGGTGGCGGCCCTGGAATGATGGAAGCGGCGAACAAAGGCGCACAGGAAGCGGGCGTGTGCTCGGTGGGCTTGAATATTGAGCTCCCGTTCGAGCAAGAGGGGAACCACCATGCCGACCTGGCCATCCATTTCCGGTACTTCTTTGTTCGGAAAACGATGTTCGTGAAATATGCTCAGGCTTTCGTCATCTTCCCCGGGGGCTTCGGCACTCTGGATGAACTTTTCGAGTCTCTCACCCTTATCCAGACACAAAAGATCAAGCATTTTCCGGTTGTTCTCTTCGGAACCGACTATTGGGCCGGACTACTGGACTGGTTGAAAAACACCCTGGAGGCAGAGGGGAAGATCTCACCAGGAGACCTGGATCTCTTCACTGTCACCGACTCTCCGGAGGAAGTCGTAGAGCATGTGGTGAAGCGGTACAAGAGCCAGGCCGGGGGGGTGGGGAACGGGGAGCTTGGAATGCCGCCTCTCCAACCGGGAGAAGGTGGGGGCTGCAGATGAGGTCTCCCCAGGAGGTCGGGAGGGTCGCCAGAACCCGGTTGGAAGGGGCTGAGCGGGATGATTGAATCCCCCCTGGTCCTTACGGCCCTTATCGCTGCAGCCACAGCCGGAGCGTTCTTGCTGGAACGCCGCGTGCGCTGGCTTTCGAAGGTGGGAGCGTCCCTTCTGGCCCTGGTCCTGGGTGCGGTTCTTTCCAACACCGGCCTGGTCCCTTCGGCCTCCCCTGTCTACTCCGTCATCGAAGGGCCCCTGACTTCTCTTGCGATTGCCTGGCTCCTTCTTGCCGTAAACCTGTCGGATTTGAAGGTGGCGGGTCCCCGGATGATCGGAGCTTTTCTCCTGGCCGCGGCCGGGACCGCCCTGGGTGCCTTCCTGGGAGCCATCCTCCTGTCGGGGACCTTCGGAGAGAGCACATGGAGCTTGGCTGGGGTTTTCACGGGGACATACTCGGGTGGATCGGTGAACTTCGTTTCGGTTGGGAGGGAGGTCGGGCTTCCGGACGCACTCTTCGCCGGAGCCACGGCAGCCGATGCCCTCACCACCGGGATCTGGCTGGCGGCCTGCCTCACCCTGCCCATCTGGCTTGGGAGGTTCTATAAGGAACCGATTCCGGGGGGGACCGATCAGACGGGAGTGGAGGATCCGGCCCATCCGTTCTTCGACAAGATCCCCCTGTCGACCCTGGACCTGGCGAACCTCCTGGCGGTGGGCTTCGGGCTAGTGGTTCTCGCAGAGTGGTTGGGGTCTTGGATACCTGGCATCCCTGCCGTGGTGTGGCTCACCTCCCTTGCCCTTGCAGTGGGCCATTTGAAGTTCTTCCGATCGGAGCGAGGGGCCCTTCAACTGGGGAATCTGGCACTGCACTTCTTTTTCGTGATTATCGGGATCCACTCCCGGATTTCGGAGATCCTGGCCGTGGGTGTAGAGGTGTTCTATTTCACCCTGGTGGTGGTTGGCGTCCACGGTCTCGTGGTCTTTGGTGGTGGGCGCCTGCTCCGTATGGATGTGGGCTCTCTGGCCGTAGCGTCCCAGGCGGCTGTCGGTGGTCCTTCCAGTGCTCTGGCGGTAGCGGTGTCGAGGGAGTGGCGCGGGCTGATTCTGCCGGGGATCATCGTGGGTCTACTGGGTTATGCCATTGGGACTTATCTCGGACTGTCGGTGGCCTTCCTTGTGAGGGGTCTGGGCGTCGGCTTCTGAGCCGGTGGAGGCGGGTTGTGTACTGGATGGGCCGAGGTAGCCGGGGTAGGCTGAAAAGTGTGGTCGGACTATCTTTTCAGGCTGATCGGGGACGCCTCTCCATCAGGGTGAACAAGAAATTTTCGGCACTGCCCCCGCCGTCGGGAAACAGTGCTTGTCTTGCCTCGGATCTCCGGGTCTTGCAGAACATGGCCATTGCGTTCACGAAGACGAACCGAGTCGACGATGCCATCCGCTATTACCGCAAAGCGTTAGAGCTCGATCACAACCTCGCCGGAGCGCACTACGGCATCGCCTTCTTGCTGCTGGGCTTCGTCCTCGCCATCGCGATGTTCCCGCAGATGGCCACCATCATCAACAAGTCGATGGAGCGAGTGGTCAGCG
>CBDUAX010000665.1:0-2703 GCA_965365235.1 uncultured bacterium | reverse complement strand
GCCGAGCCGTTTCCGGAAAGGGCCACCTCCAGGTCGTCTATGCGTTCCGGAAGCCCGTCCGGCGAGTCGCCCATAAACTCCACGATGAGAATGGCGCTGGGATCTCCCACGATGAAGTCTCTGAGGGGCTCGAACTCTCGTTTCCCCCGCGTCATCTCCAGGAGGTTCCGGTCCATGAGCTCGACGGCGGAGGGCTCCAGCGCCAGGATTGTGGGGAGCGATTCCAGCGCCGTCCTGAGCTCTGGGAACATGGCCACACCCACGACCTTGCCCCCAGGGAGCTCAACCAAACGGAGCTTTGCCTCCAACAGAAGCCCCAACGTTCCCTCGGACCCCACGAAGATTTTCGTCAGGTCCACCCCTTCCGTCCCCGGTAGAAAGTGGTCCAGGTTGTACCCTCCCACGCGCCGTCGGATCTTCGGGTAGCGGTCCGCGATCTCCTGGGCATGGGTTTCGGCCAGGCCCGTGACGGTCCGGTAGCACGCCCCCTCCAGGTCGGCCTGTTTCCCCTTGGCCGCGGCCCCGCCGGCATCCAGGGGGCCAACCACGACTGTGGTCCCGTCGGCCAGGAGGACCTTCAACTCCACGACGTAATCGATGGTGGAGCCGTAGACGAGGGACCGGGTTCCAGAGGAGTTGTTGGAGATCATCCCGCCGATGGTGGCTCTGTTCGCCGTGGAGAGGTCCAGGGGAAGCTGAAGACCATGGGGTGCCAGAAGGGCGTTCAACTCGGCCAGGACCATCCCCGGTTCTACCACCACGGTCCTCTGTTCCACATCCAACTCGAGGACTCGGCGCAAATACTTGGAGAAGTCCAGGGTAATCCCTTCCCCAATGGACTGACCGCACTGTGAGGTACCCCCACCCCGGGCCGTGACCGGCACGCCCGATTCACGACAAATCCGCAAGGCAACGGCCACATCCTCCGCCGAACGGGGGATCACCACTCCCGCGGGAAGAATCTGGTACACGCTGGCATCGGAAGAGTAGACGGCCCTGGAGGCGGGGTCGAAGCGGACCTCGCCGTCGATCTCGGCCGCCAGCTGGGCTTCCAGGAGCCGGTGTGTTCTGGAATCGGTCGTCATCGTTTTCAGCGGCCCGTCAAACCAATCCTGCTGCCCACATCAGCCAGACCGTGGCGAAGGAGGCCAGCCCCCCCACCAGGGTGGCCCCACCAAATCCCAGGAGCGCCTCCTTCAGCTCCAGCTTGGTGAGAGATGTGCAGACCCAGAAATAGCTGGAGTTCACGTATTTGATAATCACCGATCCGGAAGCCCCGGACAGCATGGCGGCTTCCGGAGACAACCCCAGCCCTCCGAGCATGGGGGCCGCCAGAGAGGCAGCCGTGATGACCCCGACGGTGGTGGATCCTGTGAGCATGTTCCCGATAATGCCCAGGATAAAGGGGAGGAGGATTGCAGGAAGCCCATACGACGCGAATAGCTCCGCCACATACTCCACCGCAGGGGTCCCTTTGAGGATTTCCGAGAGAGACCCCCCCAACCCCGTCACCACCAGGATCATGGCCGAGGTTTTCAGCCCGTCCTTCACCCACTGATTGGTGGTATCCGTCTTGTCTTCCTGGCCCCGAAGATTCAGGAGGGCCAGGCCCAGCCCGATCCCCAGCGCCACCACGGGCCACCCCACGAATCCCAGGATCCCCAGGAGGGGATGCCCAGGATCCAGCACCAGGTTGGCCACACTTTGAGCGCTGATGAGAAGAACCGGGATGGCGATGGGGGCGTAGGCTCCCAGGGTGGAGGGGAGGCGGGCCGGGGAATCCTCGCCCAGCGATGGAGTAAAGGCGTCCTTGGCCGAGGGGAAGAAGGCGGCTTCCCGGAACTCCTCTGCCGGCGGAGTCTTCAACCGGGGACCGATGAGGTACTGGCCCCACACCCACCCCGCCATGGCCCCCACCAGGCAAGCGATCCCCCCGAAGATGATGGTCTTTCCGATGTCGGCTCCCACCAGGGCCGCGGCGGCCAGGGGCCCCGGGGTAGGGGGGACGATGGCGTGGGTCAGCTGGAGAGCGCCTACCAGCCCGATGGACATGGTGCCGATCCCCACCCCCATGGCATGAGCGGCGGAGTGGACCAGGGGATTCAGGATGACATAGGCCACGTCCGAAAAAATGGCGATGCCCAGGATGAACCCCGAGAGAGTGAGAGCGAAGGGCATCCGCTGGGCTCCCACCAGGCGGACCATGGAACGGGTAATGACCTGGACCCCGCCGGTGTGGCGGAGCGCCTCGGCGATGATGGACCCCAGGACGATGACGATCCCGATGGACCCCAGGGTTTTTCCGAACCCGAGTTCGAAGGCATCGATGAAGTTGTTCCGCTGAACGCCCGGAAGGACCCCGAAGAGCAAGATCGGTGTGAGGAGGGCCAGGAAGACGTGCCACTTCCACCGAGCGATGAGGAAGAGGAGGAGAACCACAATCCCGGCCAGGCCTACCAGGGCCACGGCCACACTGGTGGTGACGGCGGAGTTCGGGTCCATGGGTGGCCGTCAGGTCGAGGTGGAGGCCAGGTACTTCAACGCCGCCGATACCCCGTCCGGTTGGTGCGGGACGCCGGCCAGATCGAGGCCCATCTCCACCCCGCAGAGGGTGCCGGCCAGCATCAACTCGTTGAAGTCGCCCAGATGCCCGATACGGAAGAGCTTCCCCTTCACCTTTCCCAGCCCCGTCCCCAGAGACAT
>CBDUAX010000664.1:0-2704 GCA_965365235.1 uncultured bacterium | reverse complement strand
CACCCGCTCCACAGACCCATACAACCCCAACCCAAACCCATAGAAGACGAAGGTGCAGAGGAGGCTCTGAAGGAGGTAGTTGGACAAGGCCATCCGGCCGACGGCTGCCAACGCCCGCCCCATCCAGGAACGGCACCCACCTCTACAAACAAGCAAAACGATCCCCATGTACCCCAGGCTCTGGACGATCCCGAGCCAATGGATGACCTGGTTCGACAGCTCCCGCACCCAGAAACTCTGCCACCCGGTGGAGTAGCTCAGCCAGAACACGCCGAAGGTGATGGGTAGGGCCACCCCCATTCCGAGCCCGATCAGGATCCAGTACACCCCACGCCCGACCCCACCGGTGAGAACCCGGGTTTTGAACAACCCCATCCCCACCAACATGAGCCCGCTGGCCTTCCAGAAACCGTGCATCATCAACCCCACCGTCTGGTCTTCCAGAGCGTATCCCCGACGCATCCGGAAATTCTCCACCCACCCGCCCCGGAACGCCTCCACGTCCGCAGCCACGATCTCTTCCATGGTCATCCCCGGGAAAAGGTGGAGTTGCGGGAAGATCTCCGGAACGGCGAACAGGAGAAACCGCATGACGGGAAATCCTGCTACCAGAAGAACTCCGGCGGTGAACAGGAACCGAGGGGAGCGCCGCCAGAAAAGAAATGCCACCGCTCCAGCCAGGGCGTAGGTGAACAGAATGTCACCGTACCAGACGAGATAAGCGTGGATCAGGCCGATCAGGAGGAGGATCACCATTCGACGGTAGTGGAACCCAGAGGGACTCCCTGCGGCGGCTTCTCGTCGTTCTGCCCCCAGAACGATCCCGGCTCCGAAAAGTATGGAGAAGAGGGGAAGGAATTTCTGGAGAGCCAGGTTGAAGCTGACGGCATAAACCCAGAAGTTCGGCCCCTGAAGGTCTCCGAACAGGGTGGGAATCCTGACGGCACCGGCCACCATGGAGAAGTGCTGGATATTGGTGATGAGGATGCCCAGGATCGCTACACCCCTGAGGACATCCAGGACCTGGATACGCTCTGCCCCCACCACCGGTCCAACCGCCCTCGATCCCTCTGAGACCCGCAATTCGGACTCTGCCACGACGGCACCGCCTGTTGGAGTAGGAAGCTGGGAAGGGCGATCCTTTGGTGATACGAAAAAGCCCCCGTTCCTCTTCTCCGGATCCGTTCCTCAGCCGCCCTGCCAGACACAGAGTTCGAAAAGGTCCTCAACAAAAAAGAGTTTTGCCCTGTCCTGGGGATGGCTACCATGACTTCACGGTCGTGGAGCTACCCTTCTCAACAAACAGCGAACCGACTCGAGAAACCGGTCTCGACCACCGGGTTCCGGCCCATCCAATCCAAGGAGGTATTCCCATGCTCTATTCACGCCGCGAGGCTTTGAAGCTCGGTGTTGGCGCAGGAGCCGCGTTGGCCCTGGGGCCCAACATCCTGGCGTGCTCCTCCGGACAGGTGTACCAGGGCCAGTTGCTCAAGACCATCCCCTCTTCGGGGGAACAGGTCCCGGCCATGGGATTGGGGACGGCCAGCAGCTTTTCTCAGGCAGCCCGAACCCCGGAGGAGAGAGCTGAGCTCCTGGAGGTCATTCGGATGTTCACCGAGCTGGGTGGGTCCTTCATCGACACCGCCCCCACCTACGGGACCTCCGAAGTGGTTCTGGGTGAACTGATCCGGGAGGTTGGAAACGCCGACGAGATCTTCATGGCTACGAAGCTCAGCCGAGTCGAGGGTCGGGAGGCCGGCGAGGCCCAATTCCTCCAGTCCGAGGCGCGCCTGGCACCCTGCTCCATCAAGCTGAACCAGGTCCACAATCTTGGAGATTGGCAGACGCAGCTCGCCTTCCTCAGGGAGATGAGGCAGGAGGGTCGGGTGACCTATATCGGGATCACCACCTCACGGGACGGCCAGTACGGAGAACTTGCCCAGATCCTCCGAACCGAAGAGTTGGATTTTGTCCAGTTCGACTACGCCATCGACAACCGGAATGCCGAAGAGGAACTTCTGCCCATCGCCATGGACCGGGGTATCGCGACGCTGATCAACGGCCCCTTCGGCCGGACACGGCTGTTCCGGCGAGCCGGAGACCAGGCGGTGCCGGAGTGGGCTCAGGAGTTTGGAGCCACCACGTGGGCCCAGTTCTTCCTGAAGTGGCTCCTGGGTCATCCCGGAGTGACCGTCCCCATCCCTGCCACCTCAGACCCCGTACACCTGGCGGACAACATGGCCGCAGGGCTGGGGCGCGTACCGGACGAGGAGGAGCGCCGACGGATGGCCGAGCTTGTGGATGGGTTTCCCGAAGCTCCGGCTCGGCAGAGGGGTGGAGGTTAGACCTCCCGAACCAGCCCCGGACGCAAGAACAAGAGCTTCCCGGACACACCGCCCATTCCCAAGCCGAAGAGGCCCGCCACCGCTTCCCGATAGGCTTCGATCTGTGGACGGTAGTACTCCACTTTGGCCGCTACGGAATCCGGATCGGTAGCGTCCAGGAAGTCCGTCTTGAAGTCCAGGATCTCGGCCCCCACGACTCCGCCCCCCTCTTCCAGGATCACGAGGCGGTCGATGAACCCGTGGAGGATTCCGTCAGGTTGGCGGTGCACGAACGGCATCTCCTGCTCCACCCGGACTTCCCCCGCATAGGAGGCCCTGGTCAGCGCTTCCTGGATGGCCGGTGCATCCAACCAGGACCG
>CBDUAX010000663.1:0-2707 GCA_965365235.1 uncultured bacterium | reverse complement strand
CTCCCCCATGAGGGAGTGGACGCCCTGGTGCTGGCCGCTCAAGCCATCCTGGGAGCGCAGCAAACGGTGTCCCGCCGCCTCTCCCCCATGGAAAACGGTGTAGTCACCTTCGGGCAAATCCAGGGTGGCGTGGCCTCCAATGTGGTCCCGGATGCCATCACGTTGAAGGGGACCATGCGGTACTTCGCGGAGGAAGTCCGGGAGCGACTCCATCAGGGAGTAGAGGGGGCCTTCAAGGGGCTGGAAGCTCAGGGCGGACGGGTGGAGATAGGGATCCTGCCGGGGTACCCGCCTGTGGTGAACGACCCCGACGTTACCGAGGTCACCCGGGAGGTCGCCGAAGCCGTTGTGGGTGCCGACAACGTCTGGGAGGCCGAACCCATGATGGGGGCCGAGGATTTCGCCATCCTGGCCCGGGAAGCCCCCGGCACTTTTCTATGGTTGGGAGCGGCCCTCCCCGATGCCCGGGAGCACCACAACCCGCGCTTCGATATCGACGAGTCTGTCCTCCCCATTGCCGCGGCTCTTCTGGCGGGCACCGCCGAATCGCTTCTTCGGGGCTTTTCCAGTGGAGGACAGGGCTGACCCGGACCCATGAGCGAGCTACGAACCCTCATCCCCTACCTGGAGCCCTACCGTAAGCCCATCGGCTTGGGACTCCTTCTGGTTCTCCTGAGCAATATCTTCACCGCCGCTGGCCCCTATCTCATGAAGATGGCCATCGACGGGTTGGGCGATCCATCGGTTACCCCCGGGAGCATCGGTGTTTTTGCCGGTCTCATCGTGGTGGCGGCCTTGCTGGGCGGGGCGGCGAAGTTCGGGATGAGAGAGATTTTGAATGGCACCAGCCGCCGGGTCGAGGTCGACCTCAGGAACGACTTCTTCCGGCACCTCCTTCGACTGGACGCGTCCTTCTTCAGCGACACTCGTACCGGCGATCTCATGAGCCGGGCCACCAACGATACACTGGCGGTTCGGATGGCCGCGGGGCCAGCCGTCATGTATGCGGTGAACACCAGTGTGAGTTTTTTCTTCTCTCTGGCGCTGATGGTTTGGATCAGTCCTCGCCTCACCCTGGTGGCCCTGATCCCGATGGTTTCCCTCCCCCCCATCGTACTTGGATTCGGGAGGATCATTCACAAGAAATTCGAGGAAATCCAGGAACAGTTTTCCACCCTTTCCACCATGGTCCAGGAGAACCTCACCGGCCTCCGAATCGTCCGGGCTTACGGCCAGGAAGAAGCGCAGGAAGGCCAGTTCGAGGAGCTGAACGCCGACTACATGCGGCGAAACCTCTCCCTGGTAAAAGCTTCGGGCTCCTTCCACCCCCTCCTGATGTTCATCTCGGGCCTGGCCATGGTCATCGTGCTCTGGTATGGCGGGCTCCAGGTCATGGCCGACCGGATCACGATCGGGGATTTTGTGGCCTTCAACTTCTACCTGGCCCTTTTGACATGGCCCATGATCGCTTTGGGTTGGGTAGTCAGCCTTTTTCAGCGCGGGGCAGCGTCCATGGGCAGGTTGAACACGATTCTCAGGCAACCCCCGCGGGTGGCAGCGCCCCAGGATCCCTCGCCGCTCTCAGACGTTCGGGGGGAAATCGAGTTCCAGAATGTGAGCTTCCGATATCCGGGCACCGAACGAGAGGTGATCCGGGACGTCTCCTTCCGGGCTGAACCAGGGCAGACCGTTGCCATCGTCGGACCGACGGGAGCCGGGAAGAGCACGCTGATCTCCTTCATCCCTCGGATTCACGATCCGACGGAGGGCAGGGTACTCCTGGATGGCGTTCCGCTGGACCAGCTGGATCCCGGGGCTCTGAGGAGGGCCATCGGTCTGGTCCCCCAGGATACGTTTCTCTTCTCGGAGACGCTGGAGGAGAACATCGGACTGGGAATCGAGTTGGGCGACCACCAGGACCGCCGGGTCAGGGATGCGGCGAAGGTGGCCCAACTCCACGAGAGTATCCTCACCTTCCCCAAGGCGTACGGGACGATGCTTGGGGAGAGGGGGATCAACCTTTCGGGGGGGCAGAAGCAGCGGGCGACTCTGGCTCGAGCCCTGGCCAGAGACCCCTCCATCCTGATTCTCGACGACGCCCTCAGCGCTGTGGACACACATACCGAGGCCAGAATCCTGGAAGACCTCAGGACGGTCTTGGCGGGCCGGACCTCGTTCATCATCAGCCACCGGGTTTCGGCCGTGATGAATGCGGACCTGATCCTTGTCCTGGATGAGGGGGAGATCGTGGAGCGGGGCACGCACGTCGATCTGTTGGCCTTGGGCGGTACCTACGCAACCCTGCTCCGGCGCCAGATGCTGGAACAGGAACTCGAAGAGGGGGAACCCAGCCTCGCGGGCCCCGCCTGAAGCGGAGAAGACCTTTCCTGCCTAAATCCGCTCCAAGATAAAATCTGGAGTGAAGCGCGTCAGATAGCTCGTCAGGGCACTGAAGCTCCCTGTCAGTAGAAGAAGGCCGAGAAGGATAAGAAGGATCCCTGATCCCACCTGAACCACAGGAAGGAAGCGCCTGAACCGGGAGAAGGCCCGGAGAAAGAGGTCCAGCGCCAACCCGGAGAGGAGGAAAGGCACAGCCAAGCCCAACGAATAGACAAAAAGAAGGGCCACTCCGGACCAGAAATCCTCTTGCGATGCCGCGAAGGTGAGGATGGCTCCAAGGACCGGTCCGATGCAGGGCGTCCACCCG
>CBDUAX010000662.1:0-2708 GCA_965365235.1 uncultured bacterium | reverse complement strand
TGGCGAAGCCCGCCGCGACAAGCTCTTTTTCTTGCGAAGGAGCGTGAGCCAGCAGGACGTCCGCGTCACCCCGCCTCCCCATGGCCAGCGCCTCTCCCGTGCCCACGGCGATGGTTTTGACCCGATACCCGGTCTGGGTCTCGAAGAGAGGCAACAGCTCATCGAGGAGCCCAGAATCCTGGGTGCTGGTGGTGGTGGCGAGGAGGATGTCTCTGCGTTCCGGGACCTCCGCGGACTCCGATCCCTGCCCACACCCGACACCCGACAACAGGACGGCCGACAGCACCCGACAGGCTATCTTCCCCGGTGAATGGGGCATGCTCAAGTCTTCCTCCCTGGATCAAGCGAGAAAGGGTCTGGGATCTGTGATCCTGCCCTTCAAGGCTGACGCGGCCACGGTGGCCGGAGACGCGAGATAGACCGATCCTTCCCCGGCCCGTCCCTTGAAGTTCCGGTTCGACGCAAACACACCCACTTCTCCGTCCTTCAGGGTCCCAGGCCCCATGCCGAGGCAGGCTCCGCACGAGGGGGGAACCACCTGCCCTCCGGCCTCAAGGAAGCTCCTGAGGTAACCGCGTTTGCCCGCCTCCTCCATGATCTTGAGAGTTGCGGGGGAGACGATGAGGCGGACCCCGCTGGCGACCTTCCTGCCCTGGACGACCTCAGCCGCTGCAGCCAGGTCCTCCAGCTTCCCCCCGGTACAGCTCCCAATCCAGGCCACGTCGATGGGGGTGTCCTCCAGGTCGGAGACAGGGACCCCGTTGTCCGGCTTGAAGGGCGGCGCGACGTAGGGGGTGAGACCGGACAGGTCGAAGGAGAGGGTGGAGCGGAAGGTCGCATCCTCATGTGCCCGAACCTTCCCGACTGGGAAGAGGCCGCAGGTTCCCCCTCCCTCCACCACCATGTTCGCAATCGTGGATCGGTCGTCATCAGAGAGATGCTCAAGGGCCGGCCCCGAGAACTCCACCACGGCGTCGGTGAACCCGTTCATGGTCACCTGCTGAAGGATGTGGAGGATCACGTCCTTGGCATGCACGCCCCGCGGGAGCCGCCCGTGCAAATCGACTCGAATGCTCTCGGGAACCTTCAGCCATATGCGGCCTGAAGCCATCACTTCCGTGAGATCCGTCGTTCCCACCCCAACCGACAGAACTCCAAAGGCGCCATAGGTGCAGGTGTGGGAGTCGGTGCCGATCAGGAGGGTGTCCGGCTCCAGCAGTCCCTCCTCCGGGAAGAGAACGTGGCAGATGCCCTGGCTGGTGAAGGGAGCTAGGGGAAGGAAGGCATGAGGAAGCTCCTGGTCCGCCACGAACCGGGCCACACCCTCGGCCATCTCTCGGGACCGGTGGTCCTCCCTGATGAGAGGGATCTGGATGGTATGGTCCACTGTGACGAGGAGCTTTTCCTTGTCCCAGATCTTGAAGCCTTCTCCATATTCCGCTGCCAGCTGTTTGGCCGCCACGGGAAGCACGAGCTCGTGGGTGATGGCTTTGTCCACTTCGGCGAAGACGGTCATCCCGGGCGCCACGTACTCCAAACCGGACGCATTCGCCAGAATCTTCTGGCCATGGGTCATGGGCCTGGGATCGGCGCTCTTTTGCGGAGCAGGTTTTCCGCTCTTGTTGAAGGCCGTCAGGCCACCCGTTTCGACGATTGCCCGGTGGATGGGAGCGATCCCTTCCCAGAACCGTTCTTCCGATGGATCCAGGGCCAGGGTGTCCCCCGTGGACGCCCCCTCTCCCAGCTCTCTGTTCAGGGAAAGGTGGAGGCCACAGTTCACGGCGTTGCGGTAGAAGATGCGGGCGAAAGACCCGGCGATGACGGCCTTCACCCCGGCATGGATGAGGGCGACCGGGGCCACCTCCCGGGAGCTTCCACAGCCGAAGTTCTCCCCGGCCACGATGATCTCGTACTCCCTTGGCTTGAAGGGAACGCCCCCGGGGCTTTTGGAGGGGTGAAGGTCCTCCAGGGCGAATCGACCCAGGCTCGCCACATCCGTGGTGGCGCAATGACGGGCGGGGATGATCTCGTCGGTGTTGACATCGTCCCCGGCCACAAAAACTCTTCCCCGAATAACCTCAGGCATGCGTCCTCCCGGTATCGGCTTTCCTGGAACTCAGGGTCGGCCCTCGATTCGCTGCCCCGTCTGCGTTTCCCTCTCCTCTTTCGCTCTGATCAGTGCCCGGACCCGCTCCGGCGTGATGGGGAGCTCGGTCACCCGCACTCCGATGGCATCCGAGACTGCGTTGGCGATGGCCCCGATGACGGGAAGCGTGGACCCTTCGCCACATTCTTTGCCGCCGTACGGGCCTCGAGGCTCAAAGGAGGGCACGATGCTGGAGTCCATCTCCGGGGCATCGGCGGCGGTGGCGATGAGGTAGTCGTGGAGGCTGGGATTCCGGATACGACCCTCGTCATCGAACAGGACGTCCTCCAGCAACGCTTCCGACAACATCATCACCCCAGCTCCCTCGCACTGGCCCTCTACCGCCATGGGATTGATGGCGGTACCCACGTCGTGTGAATCGGTGAGGCGGGTGACGGTGACCTTCCCCGTTTCCATATCCACCTCCACCTCTGCCACGCAGGCCGAGAAGGAGTAGGCGGGGGAAGTGCCGACGGTGCTGCCCTTGTGGCTGCCGCCCAGACCCTCGGGCGGAGAGTACCAACCCCTCCCCACCAACGGTCCCTTCTTTGAGAAGTGTCGG
>CBDUAX010000661.1:0-2723 GCA_965365235.1 uncultured bacterium | reverse complement strand
CGGTGGCACCGGAGCAGCTCCCGGACTACGTCGACCGCTTCCAGGAGATCCTCGCCCGCCACAAAACCAAAGCCATCTTCTATGCCCACGCCTCCGTGGGGCTCCTTCACATCCGCCCTGCCGTAAACATGAAGACCGTGTCGGGCATGGAGGCGTTCGAAGCCATCTCCCGAGAGGTCTCGGATCTGGTGCTGGAGTTCGGCGGCGCCCTGTCTGCCGAACACGGCGATGGGCTTGTCCGGTCACCTTATCAGGAGAAGATGTTCGGACCCGTCATCTACCAGGCATTCTGCCAGCTCAAGGACACCTTCGATCCCCAGGGCATTCTCAACCCGAATCGGATCATCCGCCCACCGCCTCTGACGGAGAACCTGCGCTTTGGACCCTCCTACACCACCAACCAGGTGGACACCCTCTTCGACTTCTCCGATTTCGGAGGCTTGAGTCGGGCGGCGGAGCAATGTGGAGGCGTGGGGACATGCCGGAAGACCGTCGTCGGTACCATGTGCCCCTCCTATCAGGCCACCCGTGAGGAGTCGGCCAGCACCCGCGGGAGAGCCAACGCTCTTCGCCTCTTTATCTCTGGGCAGATGGGCTCCGAGGGATTCACCGATCCGGCCCTGTACCCCGTCCTGGACCTCTGCTTCGAGTGCAAAGCCTGCAAGACCGAGTGTCCTACCGGCGTCGATATGGCTCGGATCAAGAGCGAGTTCCTCCACCAATACCAGAAACTAAATGGGGCTTCGCTTCGCTCCCGGATTCTGGCCACCGCCGAAACCACCGCTGTCTGGGGAAGCCGGATGGCGGCCCTGGCGAACCCCATCCTCAACGCCGGGCCGGTCCGGCGGCTGAACGAGCTTCTCTTCGGCCTCGAAGAGAGAAGAACGCTCCCGGCCTTCGCCTCGGAGACCTTCCTGGAATGGTGGGAGGGGCGACGAACTGCCGAGGGAGGGACCAGCCCCAGGGGCCGGACCCCCGCCTCCGAGGAAGGGTCTCCCGCATCGGAGGAGGCAGGGCCGGCGGGGATTGCTCTATTTGCAGACACCTTCACCAACTTCTTCGAACCCCGTCATGGCCAGGCCGCCGTCCGGGTGGCCGAACGCCTCGGCGTTCCCGTCACGGTACCTCCCCGGGTTTGCTGCGGCCGGCCCTTGATCTCCAAGGGGTTCCTGGACAAGGCCAGGAGACAGGCCGAGGCCACAGCCACAGCCCTCTTCCCCCTGGCCAGCGCCGGCGTACCCATCGTTTTCTGCGAGCCCGGTTGTTATTCGGCAGTCAAGGACGACCATCCCCTACTCCTCCAGGGAGAGATTCGGGAGAAGGCGGAGGCGGTGGCAACTCTAGCCCAGACGGTGGAGGAGTGGGCGGAGGGAGCCCTGGAGGCGGCCGGAGGTGCCTCGGCTTTTTCTGGAACCTCAACCGGTCCCCGACACCCGACTCGGATCGTCCTCCACGGCCACTGCCACCAGAAAGCCCTGGGCGGTATGCCGGTCCTGAAGACCCTCCTGTCCAGGATCCCGGATTGTGAGATCGTGGATCCCGACGCGGGGTGTTGTGGCATGGCAGGATCCTTCGGGTACGAGAAGGAGCACTACCCGGTGTCTCAGGCGGCGGGGGAGCGGAAGCTGTTCCCAGCGATCCGGGACGAGGGAGGCGATGCGACTGTGGTGGCCCCGGGGTTCTCCTGCCGGCAGCAGATCGGGCACTTCACCGGCGTGTCACCCCACTCGGCCATCGAATTCCTGGAGATGCGGCTGAGGGATTCAGGCTAGAGGGAAAGGACATCACCATGTGGATCGATCCCAAGCTCTGCGTAGGCTGCGCCAACTGCGTGGCCGTATGTCCCATGGAAGCCATCTTCGTGGATCCCGATACCCGCAGGGCCGGGGTGGTGCTGGACGAGTGTGTGGAATGCCACGCATGCTACCGGGGGATGAGTCGGGAAAAACTGAACCCGACGCTGGTTCGGCTGGTCCGGCGTTTCGCCGAGATCTTCCGATTTCGTTTTGATCCGGAACCCGATGTCTGCCCCACCTCCGCCATCGTTCCCCAGGACCTGACCTGGCCCCGGACGGTCCGAAGGGCCTTCAGCGACGTGCTCGTGACCCATGAGAGCACGGGGATCCTGGGCCGAGGCACCGAGGAGGTGAAGACAAACGACGTCACGGGAAGGTTGGGGCCCGGGCGGGCCGGATTTGTGGTGGAGCTCGGCCGGCCGTCGGTAGGCGCCCGCTTCCACGACATCCAGAGGGGATCCAAAGCTCTGGCATCGGCCGGGGCGGTCTTCGAAGCGAACAACCCTCTCACGGGCCTCATGACCGACCCCGGGAGCGGAGTCCTGAATCCGGAAATCCTGGACGAAAAGGTCCTCTCGGCCATCCTGGAGTTCCAGACCGGGTTGGATCAGGTGGACCACCTCCTGGGCGTGCTCCGCTCGGTGGCCGAGAAAATCGATACCGTGATGGCGGTGGGCGTCGCCTCGCGGTGTGACGAAACCGGAAGCAACCCGCTGGAGGAGATCGTCAGCAAGGACGTCTTGCGGTCCGAGGTCCGCGCGTGGGCGGAGCGGATCGGGGTGGAGCCGAAGGAGCTCCACATCCGGCCGATGAGCCGCAAGTGGGGCAGCTGCTCGACGGCGGGGCGGGTGACGTTCAACTCGGAGCTGCTGGCGGAGTCGGCGGAGTTTCGGAAGCGGGTGATCGTCCATGAACTGTTACATTTGA
>CBDUAX010000660.1:0-2726 GCA_965365235.1 uncultured bacterium | reverse complement strand
GAAGAGGTGGGCCATCACATCTTCCATGAACTCAGGCTCAACGACGGACTCCCGCCTCACCATCTTGGAGAGGGTCAGGAGGGTTTTTGTTCGGCGGGAAAACTCCTCGAAGCTATCCCGCACCCCGTCCTGATCCTCGATCAACTCGTCCAGGTCCATCTTCTTGAACAACTCACTCTCAAAAAGACCGTGAACAACCCCCTTCAAACCATCACTGGCCCCATGAAGACAGTACAGGGCTCCCACCAGGGCCCCCATGCTCGTCCCTGTAACCAACTCCGGTTGTAAGGAGAGGTGGTCGAGGTGAGCGAGGACGCCGATATGTGCCATCCCTCGGGCGCCGCCCCCTGAAAGTGCGAGCACCCGAGTTGGGTCGGAGAAGAACCGTTGTTTGAATTGTGTCCAGTTCATCGACAGAGAGAGAAAGAGTTCAAGGAGTAAGAGCTGTCATGGGCCGGGATGGCCACGGGATCAACCGGATTCTACGCCTGCAGGCCCTGGGAGACCATTGAAGGACTCGGTCGAACATCGACCCTGCGGCCCGGAACTCCCCTCCGGTCACCCGGAAATATCTTCCGGTAGGGTGGCAAAAACCCTTTGGAATCGGGCGGAAACGGGGTCTCGTTCCGGCCCGGTCCTTGCTATTCTCTCTCCGGAAGGTTGGTATTCGGGGGCAGGGCCCTTCGGTGAATCAGCGCCTGGAAAGACTGCGGATGGTCAAGATTAGAGGCCAAAGGCTTGGGGATCGGTCGGCTACGGAAATCTCTCCGTGTGGCTTCGTTCGGTCAGTCGACTTTGGTGGGCCCGAGTCTGGTACTTTGCCCCGGTCCGAAGCGTTTTGCCAGAAGATTCGGGCGGGGGAGATGGCAGAATCCATCAAGATGCTGCCCTTCACCCTCGCCATGTCTATGGTGGTTTCTACTCTTCTGGTGGTACTCCTCTGGGGCAGCGTCTCTCATTCCCGTCTGCTCAACTGGTACGTCCTCCACCACCTCATCGTTCTCTGGCGGAGCCTCAAGATCCGTGCCTACCACCGAGTCCAGCCTGAACCGGAAGAGCTCGATCCCTGGGTGAGACAGTACACCTTCTCGGCCTTTGTCACGGGGGCTCTTTGGGGTGGGGTCGGCCTCTTCCTCCTCCCATCGGAGACCAACCCTCTCTACGGGGTCACGTTGGTCATCCTGATCGGAGTATCGGCAACGGCCCTCTTCACCCTTGCGCCCCTCTTCCCCTCGTACAGGGCCCTCATCATTCCTCTCCTCCTCCCCACCGGCGTGGTGCTTCTTTTTGGTGGCACTTCCGCCTCGATCTGGTGGGGGATCACGCTCCTGGTGTTCATGGGCGTGGCTCTCGGGAATGGGCGCCGATACAACCGGAACCTGGTGGAGTCTTTGAATCTCCGGTTCGAGTTGGAGCGTTCAGCGAGGGAGTTGACGAAGGCCAAGGAGGAGGCGGAGGCGGGGAGCAAAGCCAAGTCGGAATTCCTCGCGGGCATGAGCCACGAGATTCGAACGCCGGTAAGTGGGATCATCGGGATGGCCGAACTGCTGATGGAGCGGCTAAGTGACCTCAGGAACCGGAGCTTCGTGAAGGGGCTCCTGACGTCCAGCCTGAACCTCAAAGAGATCCTGGACGATATCCTCGATCTTGCGAAGGTTGAAGTCGGGAACATGGAGATCGAGAACATCGATTTCGAGCTCCAGGCATTGGTGGACGACACATTCCTGACGTTCCAGGAGGTCGCGAGACAGAAAGGCCTTCTGCTGGAGTCGAAGGTGGCGCGAGACCTCCCGAAGGTCGTCAAGGGCGATCCGGGGCGTCTGCGGCAGATCCTGCACAACCTCATGGGAAATGCCGTCAAGTTCACCGAGGAGGGGCAGATCACCATTCAGGTAACCCACATGGGCACAATGGCCGACAGAACGACCGTTCGGTTTTCTGTGAGGGACACGGGAATCGGGATCCCCGCGGACAAATGTGCCCACGTCTTCGAGGCGTTTTCCCAGGCCGATACCTCTCATACCCGGCGCTTCGGCGGCACTGGCCTCGGACTCGCGATCAGCCGCCAGCTCACCGAACTCATGGGCGGGACCATGAATGTCGCCAGCAGGGAGGGGAAGGGGTCCACCTTCTGGTTCACCGTCCCCCTCGAGGTGGGTCAGGAAGGGTTCGAGGTGGAGGAGCTCCCGATCCCCCTTGAGTCGGCGCTCGGGGGCCGGGTCCTGATCGTCGAGGATAACGACAATAACCGATTGATGGTCCGGGAGATGTTGGCCGAGCGAGAGATCGATTGTTTCGAGGCGGAGAACGGAGAGGAGGCCGTTCAAACGGTGGCCGGCCTGGCCGGCGCAGCCGGACTCGACTTGATCCTCATGGACTGCCGAATGCCTGGTATGGATGGCTATGAAGCCACCAGGAGGATCCGGGAGTGGGAAGAGGAGACGGGGAGGCGTAGTTCAGCCCGGATACCCATCGTCGCGCTTACGGCGAATGCTTCCGCCGACGATCGAAAAGACTGCCTCGAGGCCGGAATGGACGACTACCTGTCCAAGCCGTTCAGGATGGCAGATCTGTTCCAGATGTTGGAGAAGTGGATGGAAATCCCGAAAGAGGCCACCTCCCTTCGCGCCTAGCCTTCCACGAGATCTCTCGGAGAACACCAACCGCAATGACAACGACCCAGGAAACGAAAAGAGCAAGGAAAGATGGTCGCCCCTTCGGCCTCG
>CBDUAX010000659.1:0-2728 GCA_965365235.1 uncultured bacterium | reverse complement strand
TCGCTGGAAGGGAGCCGACAGGAGCCGAATACCTCCACACCCTCCTGGAACTGAAAAAGCTCGCCTTTGCCGATCGGAACCAGTGGGTAGCGGACCCGGACTTCGTAGAGATTCCCTTGGATCGATTGTTGGATGAGGAGTACCTGGCCGGGCGGAGCCGGATGGTGGATCCTGCCGAAGCGGCCGCCGAGGTGGGCCCTGGTATCCCCTGGCCCGTCGGTGGTGGGAACGGACCTGATGGGAACGGCGGAGGGTCAGAGGGTGCGGAGGGGGTTTCCCCCGATGAGGTCGATGACACCGGGGACACGGTGTACCTGACGGCGGTGGACCAGTGGGGGAATGCGGTCAGCTGGATCCAGAGTCTATTCCAGACCTTCGGATCCGGCATCCTGGAGCCCGAGAGCGGAGTCGTTTTGCATAACCGTGGTGCCCTTTTCTCCATGGATGATGGCCACCCCAACATCGTTGCTCCGGGCAAACGACCCTACCACACCCTCACGCCTCTCATGGCGCTGAGGGGAGAGGAGCTGGCCTTTACCCTGGGCACTCCCGGGGGTGACGGTCAAACCCAGTCGCTGGTCCAGATCATCAACAACCTCCTCCTTTTCGATATGAACCCCCAGGAGGCCATCGAGGCGCCCCGGTTCAGGAGTTACCCCGGTCTGGATGTGGCAATCGAGGACCGTATTCCGACAAGCGTCCTGAGCGACCTGGAACGACGGGGGCATGCTCTTCGGGTGATCTCGGGATGGACGGCCACCTTCGGAGGCGCCCAAATGATCCTGGTGGATCCGGAGGCGGGAACCCTGGTGGTGGGGAGTGATCCCAGGAGGGAGGCGTACGGGCTGGCCTACTAGGATCCTGTGAGGATCCTGCGGCTCCCCCAACCACCCCGGCGGGCTCCTGGGCTGGGGTGGCTTGTCGGGGAAGGGACCTCAGGCCCCGACCAACTCTTCTAGGTGGGCGACCACGGCGGAGGCCAGACCGGAGGGGTTGTATCCACCCTCCAGGACGGATACCAATCGACCCTCTCCACTGATCTCCGAGATTTCGACCATGATCCGGGTGAGCTCCCGGAAGCCCTCGTCATCAACCTCGAAGCTTCCCAGTGGATCATCGACGCGGGAATCGAATCCGGCGGATATCAACACCAGGTCGGGCCGGAAGGCTCTCGCCGCAGGGAGCAGATCGTTCCGGAAGGCGCCGACGAGCTCCGCGTTTCCGGCCCCGGGGGCGAAGGGCCGGTTCATGGTCAAGCCCTCTCCAGGGCCCTCCCCCGTCTCCTCCACCTTTCCTGTGTTCGGGTAGAGAGGGGATTGGTGCGTGCTCATAAAGAACACTGAGCCGTCCCGATAGAATGTGTCCTGTGTCCCGTTCCCGTGATGGACGTCCCAGTCGGCGATGAGCACACGTTCAACGCCGTACCTCTCCTGGGCGTAGCGGGCGGCCACGGCCACGTTGTTGAAGAGGCAGAACCCCATACCCCGTTCCGCCGAGGCGTGATGTCCTGGGGGACGGACGGCACAGAACGCGTTTTTCGCTTCTCTGCCCATCACCCGGTCCACCGCCGTGACGACTCCACCGACCCCGGCCAGGGCAACTGCATAGCTCTCACTCGAGATGTTGGTATCCCCTGTGGAGAGACGGGTTTCCCCGGCCTCGCATTCCGTCTTCACCAGCTCGATGTAGGCCGGAGTATGAACCAGGGCGAGGGTATCCAGGTCGACCTCCGTCGCCGGGATACCCATGAGGGAATCGTACCATTCCGCCCGCCCGACTCCTTCTCGAACGGCTGTCAGCCTCTGTGGGCTCTCGCGGTGACCCTCCCCGGAGTCGTGCTCCAGGAAAAGGTCGCTGTAGAGATATGCGGTTTTTGTCGCCCTCCCAGGCTCCAGGCTGCAGCTCTGCTGGGAGAAGACGAATGTTGCACCCATCGTACCCAGAAGAAAATCACGGCGGTTCATGGGGTCTACCTCCGGCTTTATCGATGCCTCGGATCGCCCCTACTGTACCACCATCGTCACGGTGGCGGAAACCTGAGCCGACTCCCAGGAGGCCGTAACCGTCAACTCATAGCTGCCGGGGGGTGTGCCCCCGGATGGTGGGGTCGTCCCCTCGTCCACGCACGAGGATGAAAAGAAGAGCAGGAAAGCCAGAACGAAGGTTCCGAGGGCGAGATGGCCTGGAGGAATCCGCTGTGCGCTGGCCGGCCTACCCCACAGTCGTCGGCCTTCCCTTCCCATCGCGGGTTGGAAGGTCGCAGGCCTGGCCCGCCCCGCAGCCCAGAGGACCCCCATGGCAAGAGCGCCCAAGAGCCAAAGAAGAGCCGGATGAGAAGGAGGAAGCCCGGGCACGGCTGGGGCGGTCCCCGCCGGTGCCACTGTGGTTACCGTCATGGTGGCCGAAGCCGACCCGGAGGCGAGCGTCACCTCATCCTGGTCGAAGGTGCAGGTAGTTCCGGATGGTGCGCCGGAACAGCTGAGGCCGACCGTCTCGTCGTCGAGGGTCCCGCCCTGGGACGTCACAGAAATGGTATAGACGGCCGACTGCCCCGGCGTCACGGTTCGCGTGGGCGGGTTCGGAGCCACTGCCAGGGTGGTGAGGTCACCGCACTGGGAGAACTCCGAGGTGTTCCCGTTGGGGTCCGTGGCCGTCGTTCGCCGGGAGTTGCGATCGGAACTCGTCGAGCCGGTCGGCAAGCGCCACATGCTGCTCAGGCTGTTGCGTA
>CBDUAX010000658.1:0-2732 GCA_965365235.1 uncultured bacterium | reverse complement strand
GAGGCGAACATCCCGTTGACCTCGGGCGAAGTTGTACTCAACCCGCCGGACCAACCCCGGAAGCAGATTCCTGCGTAGGAAGCTTTCCGTTGAGGATACCGGGTTGCTGAGTTCTACGTCCCCCTCGGCCTCAGGTGCGAAAGCCTGGGTCTGCGCCTCCAGAAGGCCATTCGCCACCAGCAGATCTCTCAGTTCGTCCTCCAACTGAAAAAGCGGATGGTCCGGGACCGAGCCGGGGCGGAACGGGCCGAGCTCCTCCGGGAAACGGTCGTATCCATACGTCCGAGCGATCTCCTCGAGGAGGTCGACCTCCCGCAGAAGGTCGTAGCTTCGGAACCCCGGGACTGCCACATCGAGACGATCCTCCCCGGAACCCACTACCCTCAGGCCCAGCGGAGAAAGGAGATCCTCGATCTCCTGAGAACTCAGGGTGATCCCAAGTAGGACGGGGACACGGGAGGGTCGGAGGGAAACGGTCAAGCCCTTCCAGGGCCGGGGACAGGCGTCCAGGACCTTCGCGTCCAGAGTCCCGCCAGCAGTGGCGAGGATGATCTCCAGGGCCCTCTGGACTGCCAACTCCATGCCCTCAGGGTCGACGCCCCTTTCGAAGCGGTAGGACGCGTCGGTAGACATCTCCAGGGTGTTGCGTGTAGCCCGAACCGACTTGGGATCGAACAACGCGCACTCCAGAAGAATGTCGGTGGTTTCCGACGAAACCTCTGATTCGATGCCCCCCATCACCCCAGCAATGGCGATGGGCTCCGAGGAGTCGCAGATGGCCAGCATCGGGTCCTCAAGGGTCCTGGCCTCGCCATCAAGCGTAGTGATCTTCTCCCCGGCTCTCGCTCTTCGGACGACAATCGTGGAGTCCCTGAGCTTGGCCAGATCGAAGGCGTGCAGCGGTTGGCCGAGCTCGAGGAGGACGTAGTTCGTAGCGTCCACGACATTGTTGATTGGCCGGGAGCCCGCGGCTCGGACTCGGGCCGCCAGCCAGGGAGGCGATGGAGCGATCTTGACGCCTCTGACCACCGCCCCAATGTACCGGGAGCAGAGGTCGGGATCGGAGATCCGAACCGTCACCCCCCCCTCAGTGACCTCGTGAGGATCGGACTGAAGATTCAGGGTCAGTGGCTTTGCCCCCGGCACAGGGGGGAGCCTGGGGATTTCCGAACCTTGGGGGGCGAGTTCCCGGCTGACACCGATGTGGGAAAGGAGGTCCCCCCTGTTCGGAGTGATCTCCACATCCAATCGCCAGTCGTCCAGCCCCAGGGCCCCCGTGAAGGAGGATCCGGGCTGGAACTCCCCTTCGAGCCGCAGGATGCCCTCTTCGTCGTCGCCCAACTCCAACTCCGCCTCTGAACAGAGCATACCGTTGGACTCGACCCCCCGGATCTTCACGCGTCTGATCTTGCCTCCCGAAGGGAGTCTGGATCCAGGAGGGGAAAAGGGATAGTAGGCCCCCGCCTCGACATTGGGAGCTCCGCAAACCACCTGGAGAAGTTCCCCTCCGGCGTTGACCTGACAGACGGAAAGTCGGTCCGCATCGGGATGCTTCGCCACCTCCTCGACCCGAGCCACAAGGATCTCTTTCAACCCCGTGGCCAGCTCCAGGAGTTCCTCAACCGGGGCGCCCCTCAGAGCCAGGAGCTCGGACATCTCCGCTGGGGAGAGCTTGGTCAACTCAGGCCGAAGGGCCGTAAGCCATCGATATGATACGTTCATAGTCGAGCAAATTGGCTCAGGAACCGAATGTCGTTTTCGTGGAAGACCCGAATGTCTCGGATCCCATACTTCAAAGCTGCGATACGTGCCGGGCCCATTCCGAAGGCAAACCCCGTAAAGCGTTCCGGATCATACCCGACGTTTTCCAGAACCGCGGGGTCGACCATTCCAGCGCCCATGATCTCCAGCCAATCGGTCTCTTCGGTCGATCCATCGGGCCGAGTGATGAGTCGTTTCACATCAACCTCGGCGGACGGTTCGGTGAAGGGGAAGAAAGAAGGCCGGAATCTCACCTGTGTTCCGGGCCCCCAAAAGAGCCTGGCAAACTCGGCCAGAGTGGCCTTGAAATCCACGAAGGTGATCCCTTCGTCCACCACCAGGCCCTCCAGCTGAAGGAAAGCCGGAGTGTGAGTGGCATCCGGTGTGTCCCGGCGGTAGACCATACCCGGCGCAATGATCCGTACCGGTGTTTCTCCATGGTCCGGATCTGCACCGGAGACGTGTGAGTCCGCAGAAGGAAGGACTCCTTCAAATAGAGGGTATCGGCCTCATCCACGGCGGGATGGTCCAGCGGCGTGTTCAGGGCCACAAAGTTATACCAGGAGGTTTCCACCTCCGGCCCTCTGGCCCGGGAGAATCCCAACCCTCGGAATATTCCCCAGATCTCATCCAGGACCAACGTCACCGGGTGCCTTCCGCCCCGCCAGCCGGTCCTTCCGGGAAGGGAAAGGTCCAGATCCGAAGAAACGGACCGGTTCGCCTTCAGGACTTCCTCACGTTCATCCAGGGCGGCCTGAACCGCACTCTTGACCCGGTTGGCCTCGGCACCAACTGCGGGACGGTCCTCCTTAGCCATTGCCCCGAGGCCCCTCAAGATCCCGGAAAGTCTCCCGTCCTTCCGGCCCAGATATTCGATTCTGATGGATTCCAGAGAATCTCCCGACTCTGCCCCACCAATGGCGGTCAAAGCCTCGCCCAATGCCATTGATATATTCACGGCCGTCACACGT
>CBDUAX010000657.1:0-2733 GCA_965365235.1 uncultured bacterium | reverse complement strand
TGCCGGGGTGGACCGTTGGCGGGAACGCAGGTGACGACCCGACAAGGTGAGGCCGCGCTCCTTTGGGGTGATGGCTTTTGTCGACTGACGTTGCCGTGGATGAAGGATAGATACGGATGGCGCTCTTGAAACCCAAGACCCTGGTCGGGTTCTTCCTGATGGTCGCAGCCGCAGGACTTCCACTATCAGGGGTCCTGGCCCAAAGCCTCGGTGGAGTTTCGCCGGCTTCTTCTCCGGGGCGCTCCTTTGCCCTGGCCACCACAGAGGCCGCGTTCATCGAGACCAAGATCGACATCGATGGCCGATTGGACGAAGATGCCTGGGACCGGGCTCCCGTGGCCTCCCGCTTCGTTCAGGGAGAACCGGTGGAGGGGGTCCCGGCTGAGGAAGAGACGGAGGTCTGGGTCCTCTTCGATGGAAGCGCTCTCTACGTGGGTGCCCGGCTCTACGAAAGCGATCCGGGTGCCATCGCCGACCAGCTCGTGCGGCGGGACGACCATGGGAACTTCGACTATTTCGAGGTCTCCCTGGATCCCAACAACGATCGCCGCACCGGCTACGCCTTTCGTGTCAGTGCCGCCAATGTCCAGGGCGACCAATACCTCTACGATGACCGACGAGAAGACCGTGCCTGGGATGCGGTTTGGGATTCTGGGGTTCAGCGGAATGGAGATGGTTGGACCGTGGAGATGCGAATCCCCCTCTCCCAAATCCGGTACGAGGCGGCTGATTCTGTCCAGACCTGGGGCGCCAACTTCACCAGGATGAGGCAGGTATCGAAGGAGAAGTCGTACTTCCGCCTGATGTCCCGGCTCCAGGAAGGCCGGGGGAGCCAGTTCGGTCGGCTGCAAGGGATCCAGATTCCCAGGGCCTCCCGGCGAGTCGAAGTCCGGCCCTACCTTCTCAGCAGCGCCCATCAGGGACCTGCCGACCCCGGAGATCCCTTCTTCGACGGCTCGGCTCTGGACACCCGGACCGGTTTCGAACTCCGCTATGGGTTGGGTGCAGCATTCACACTGGATGCCACCATCAACCCCGACTTCGGGCAGGTCGAAGCCGATCCGGCCACCATCAACTTATCGGCTTTCGAGACCTTCTATCAGGAGCGGCGCCCGTTCTTCGTTGAGGATGCCCGGGTCCTGGACTTCACCCTCTCCGGGCACCGGAACTCTCTCTTCTACTCTCGGAGGATCGGGCGGAGTCCACATGGCCGCGCCCCATGGGACGCGGATTTCAGCGAGGTGCCCGATGCCGCCACTATCCTCGGGGCAGCGAAGATAACCGGACGGACCTCGGGAGGGCTTTCCATCGGGGCCCTGGCGGCGATGACCCAGGAAGAGATGGGGAAGGCCTTTTATGCCGGTGAGGGAGTCACGGAAGATTTTACGGTCGAGCCTCGTTCCGGCTTTGGAGTGATCCGGTTGCAACAGGACTTCCGGGAGGGGGCCTCCCAGCTGGGCGGAATCGTGACCGCGATGAACCGAGATCTCCCGGGGAATGAGAGCTTCGATTACCTGACCAGCACCTCCTACAGTGCCGGCCTGGACTTCGAGCATACATGGAATGACCGGGAGTGGGCCCTGCACGGGTTCTTCGCCGGGAGCCATGTCCGTGGCGACTCGACGGCTATGATTCGTCTTCAGAGAGCCAGTAACCATTATTTCCATCGGCCGGACGCGCTGTATGTGGGCATGGACTCGACTGCCACCTCCATGACGGGGGCCGAGTGGCGACTTCAGCTGGATCGGCGGAGCGGAAAGCACTGGACCGGTGGGGTCTGGGTAGCTCAGGTGACGCCGGGTTTCGAGATCAATGATCTCGGATTCAGCCAGTCACGTGAGCGCTTGGATGGGGGAACCCGGGTCAGCTACCGGGAGATCCAACCCGGTGAGCTGTTTCGGAACTACAGCCTGAGCTTCACCACCTATCACAACTGGAGTCACGATGTCCTGGAAGAGGACCCCCTATCCTGGGCCTCGTGGCAGAAAGCCCACACCAGCGGCTCTTTCAATCTGAACGGGAACGCCACCTTCCTGAACTACTGGAGGCTAGACTCCAACGTCCGTCTCAGCCCTGACAACATGAGCCGGACCGCAACCCGGGGCGGGCCTCTCATGCGGGATCCCCGGGGGGTCACCTTTGGAATGCGGCTACACAGCGACTCCAGGAAGGCGTTCAGCATGATCCCCGGGTTCGAGGTCACTCAGGGACGGGACGGGTCGGGTAGTAAGTTCACGGGTGGAGCCCAGATCGAGGTTCGGCCCACACCGGGGCTGGAACTTTCCGTGCGGCCGACGTACAACCGGCAGGTGGAAGGGGCTCAATATGTCGCCTCCACCGACGCCCCTCTTTTCGAACCGACCTATGGCAGGAGTTACCTCTTCTCCGATCTGGAGCGGAACACCGTTTCCATGGATACCCGGGTCAACATGACCTTCAGTCCTACCCTCAGCCTTCAGCTCTACGCTCAGCCTTTCATCTCCTCTGGGGACTACCAGAGCTACAAGCAGCTGGCCCGCTCGGAAAGCTACGACTTCCGCCTTCTGGAGGACGGGGCTTACGTTGTGGCTGAGGACGGGTCAGTCCTGTGTTCGGGTGGGCAGAGTTGCCTGGATGAGCAAGGGAACCGCCACCTGGATCTGGATGGAGACGGCGCGGCCGACTATTCCTTCTCCGACCGGGACTTCAACCTTCGATCCCTCATCGGAAACGCTGTGATTCGCTGGGAATATC
>CBDUAX010000656.1:0-2740 GCA_965365235.1 uncultured bacterium | reverse complement strand
TCCTGGACCGCGGTGTGCCCTGTCTGCAGGTCGTGGGTGGCACCAATCCTGCACCTTTACTGGAAAACTTCCCCGGGATCGTACAGGCCCCGGGAGCCGCCTTGGTGACGGACTTTGCAGATCCGCCCCAGGGTGTGAGGGTGTTCGACCTGTGCGCGGCGCCAGGCGGAAAGGCGCTCGCCCTTGCCGGAACGGGTGTCTATGTTCTGGCAACGGACCGATCTCGGTCCAGGATGAGGCTATTGGCACAGAGCAGGGACCGGCTCGGAGCCGAGCTCCGGTTGGTCGTCGCAGATGCCACGAAGCCCCCGTTTTTGGAGGCACGGTTCGTCCTGGTGGACGCGCCCTGCAGCGGGACCGGAACGCTCCGAAGACACCCGGACGCCCGGTGGCGTCTTTCCGAGCGGATGGTGGAGAAGCTTGTTGGTTTGCAGGGTGAGATCCTTCAAGCTGCGGCGGAGATGATTCCGCCCCATGGGCATCTGGTGTACTCGACCTGCACCTTGGAAGAAGAGGAAAACGAGTTTCAGGTGGATCGATTTTTGGATAGGAATCCGGACTTTCAACCGGCTCAGACGGGAGCCGTCGATCCAGTCTTTCTGAACGAACGAGGTTTCCTGACGGTGCTTCCTCAGGATGCCGGTTTCGATGGGGCCTTTGCGGCCCGATTGGTGAGAAGACCATGAAGCTGGGGGGGGCTTTGCGGCGGAGCCGCGGGGGTCGGGGAAGGGTGAACTGGGCTGGTTCCAAAGGCGCAGCGCTTGGGCGCTATCTCGTCTCTCAATTCGGCCACCGAAACTTCCTCATCGGAGTCGGGCTTCTGGCGGGATTCGGGTTCGGAGGGGGATATCTCATCTCCACGAGCGTACTCTTCCCGGCACCTCCCCCGCCGGGAGACCTCACTCGGGTTCCCGACCTTTCCGGCCAGAGGGTTGAGGACGCCTCGAGCCTGCTGGCAGAGCTGGGGCTTTCCATCCACCCGGTTGATTCCCTCCGACACCCCTCCTTTTCTGAAGGTACCATCGTCGGCCAGAGCCCCCTCCCCGGGCAGTTGGTTCTGGTCGGGGACACCCTACAGGTCTCGCTGAGTCTGGGGCCCGAGACGCGCTCGGTCCCCGACGTGGTCCGCCTCCGGGCCGACCGGGCCCGGATGGTTTTAGAAGCCACGGGCTTTCAGGTGACGGTAGACTCCGTGGAATCCGGAAGGCCTCGCGGAACCGTTATCTTCATGAGCCCCGAGCCCGGTACTGAAGCAACGGTTCCTCGGGGAGTGTTTCTTACGGTCAGCCGAGGGCCTCCCATGGTGGAGATGCCCCTCCTCCTGGGGCTTCAGGAAGAAGAAGCGCTGCTCGTCCTCGATTCCCTGGGCCTTACGGTCTCGGACATACAAAGCCGGTTCCGGTTCGGCCGGGATCAAGGCCTCGTGGTGGAGCAAGAACCGCCGGCAGCGACGCTGGTGGAGCGGGGAAGCGCTGTCCGGTTGGTCGTCGGCCGCCGGGGGCGGTGAGCCAGGAACAATCCGATGCTGGGGCCGTACGAGACCGAGAGATTCTTTTCTCCCCTGGGGCGTGAGATATGAGCGGTAAGAAAAGCTGGACCCCCTACGCGGTTGCGCTGTTGGCGGCGGGGGCTGTCATCCTCTTCGCTTGGTTCAATCGGGACCGCCTGAGTCCCGTGATGGCGGGCCGGCCGGCGCCTGGGTTCACTGCGGTGGACTTACAGGGGACTCCGAAGACTCTGGATGATTTCCAGGGGAAGGTCCTGTTGATCAACGTCTGGGCCACCTGGTGTCCCCCCTGCCAACAGGAGATGCCTTCCATGCAGCGGCTGCGGGAAGCGATTCCGGATGAGGATTTTGTTATCCTAGCCGTGAGTGTGGATGCCCCCCTTGGCCAACGGGACGTGTTCGGCAGGGAGGGTGGGAACCTGGAGGTTTTTGCCGAGACCATGGGACTGACTTTCCAGATTCTCCACGATCCCTCCGGGGAGATCCAAGAGACGTACCGGACAACGGGTGTACCGGAGTCTTTCGTGGTCGACCGCGAGGGGGTCATTTTCAAGAAAGTCGCCGGCCCCACCGAATGGGACGCACCGGCCAACGTTGATCTGATCCGACGTCTCCTGGACGGGTAACCGTGAGATTCTTCCCGGATGTCCTTGCTCGGAATTGGCAGCTCAAGCTCTCGGCTTTGGCCATGGCGGTCCTCCTTTGGACCGTTCCGCAGCTAGAGGTCCGGAGTAGTCACACGCTGGAAGACGTCACGGTCCGGGTCGATTTGAACGACCCCGAATGGGCCCTCCTCGGAGACCCCCTCCCTTCCACCGTATCCGTAACTCTGTCCGGGTCGGCTCGGGCCCTCATGGCCCTCAGGGTGGACCGCCCAAACATCGTCGTGCCCGTCGATGAGGTCTCGTCTGCGGATACAGCAATCCTCCTGTTGCCACCCTGGCTCCGGACCTCGGTAGGGGAGGATGTTTCCGTTGAGGATCTGACCCCCAGTTCTGTCCGGCTGTCCTTCGAGCCCATGGAGGTCAAGCCGGCGACGGTGCTCTTCCGCTCGACCGGAGCGCTCCCGGAGGGTCTCTCGTTTGCCCGGCCTCCAGAAGTGGACCCGGGTTTTGTCCGGGTGTCGGGTCCGGCCAGTCGCCTGGGAGACCTCACAGTCGTGGGTCTGACACCCCTGGATCTTTCCGGGATCCGTAACTCGGCCACCTTCGACCTTCCGGTGGACACGGCGGG
>CBDUAX010000655.1:0-2743 GCA_965365235.1 uncultured bacterium | reverse complement strand
GCCGGAGTCGCTGACCCCGAATACGACCCCTTCCTCCAGACTGAACTCCGGGGACCCATCGGCACTGACCATCTACTCCCTCTCCATCGAGGAGGGGGTTGCCCGAATCAACCTCTCCTCCCGGGCGATTCCGGATGTGAACCTCCTCCAGCGGTTTCTCAACACGACGTTTGCGCCTCTGACCGGTGAGGAGGAGGCCTATCTCGACTCGAAGGGGAACGGGAACGGGCAGTACGACGTAGGAGATTTGAGGGCCTACTTGCACCGATAATTCCCTGGCCTCCGGCTGGGCGGACCCCAGAGAGTGTCCACTCTCCGGGCAGCGGGTGTCCTCAGAGGTGGACGCTCGGGGGCGTCGATGGCGACCCGGGCGGAACCCAAAAACCGGCTCGATGCCCCGGTATGGATCGGGGCCGTGGGCGGATCCTCATTCGGACTCATCGCGGTGCTGGAGGGGGGAACAACCTTCGCCCCGATGAATGTCGTCTGAAAGGAGGAGGCAGTAGGGCCGTAGAGAAGTACGGCCCCCCAGCTTCCGTTCTGTTCTGCCCGAGACCGACCTTCAGGAGAACGCCGTGCGGATTCCGCTGACGTGCTGTTTCCTGCTAGGGGCACTACTGCTCCCCGGCCCCTCCGGGGAGGGCTTCGCCCAAAACATCCTTGTCCAGGTATCCCAGATGGAAACGGGACTGCCCATCTCCGGTGCCTTCCTCTCCCTCTACGGGGCTGACGGCTCGTTGGTACGCCATGCTCTCTCCAACGCAGAGGGACGTTTTCGTTTTGTTGCGGGAACGGCAGGTCCCTTCACGGTGAAAGCGGAGATGATCGGTCGGGAGACCCGGGACGTGACCGGAATCGTCCTGGCACAGGGCGAGAGCCGGACCGTTTCGCTCCGACTCCCCGTTCGCGCCATCGCCCTTGCCGGAATCGAGGTCCGTGCGGAAGAGCGCTGCAGGCTCCGGCCGGAGGAAGCCACCACTACGGCCCAGGTCTGGGAAGAGGCCCGGAAGGCCCTCGTGGTGCAGCAGTGGGCCGAGTCGGAGCGGGTCCTGGAATTCGGTCTTCTCAGTTTCTCCCGAGACCTCCATCCTCAGAACCTCCGGGTCCTTTCGGAGCAGCGCCGGGGAACTCGTTCCGTAAGCCGGAATCCGATCCAAAGCCTCTCCCCTGACGTGTTGGCCCGGGACGGATTTGTGCAGGCGGCGGAAGCGGGGCAGCATGACTACTACGGGCCCGATGCCCGGGTCCTCCTCTCCGACGTATTCCTGGACACCCACTGTATGCTGGTAACCCAATCTCCGGAACTGCCGGGGTCGGTGGGACTCTCCTTCGAGCCCGCGGAATGGGGTGGGGTCCCGGATATCGAGGGCACCCTTTGGCTCTCCGCCGAGAATTGGCGACTCCAGTTCCTGGAGTATCGCTATACCTGGTCTCCGTATCCCGAAACCGGAGGCCGGGCTTCGGGACGAGTCGAGTTCGAGCAGCTCCCCAACGGGGCGTGGATCATTCGACGGTGGTGGATCCGGATGCCCATGATGGCCCGAAACCATGGGGTGCAACGGTGGGGAGGGACGGGGCTCGAGGTCATCGGATACCGTGAGGTGGGGGGACAAATCGATGATGTTTCGACCCTGGACCATGTCCGGATCGTTGAATCCAGCTGGGCGACCTTGGAGGGGACCGTGTGGGACAGTACCGCCGCCGCACCCCTCCCAGGGGCCGAAGTCTTCCTTGAAGGGACGGGGTACGCCACCGCCACGGACTCCACGGGGCGATTTCACCTTACCGGAATCCCCGAAGGACGCTATGTGGCTGACTTCCGCCACCCCCGCCTCGAAACCCTGAATGTCCTCCTTCAGGGCGGGGAAGTGGACCTGATTCCAGGCGGGCGAACGGAGGTCTTCATGACCATCCCCTCCTTCGAAACCCTGGCCTCGGGATTGTGCGAGGAGGAACGGGGAGAGGGGGAGGGGACGCTGGTTGGCGAGATCCGGAGCCGCACGACCCAAAATCCCATTCCCGCGGCTCGGGTTCAGGTGACCTGGGAAGCCGGGGCAGGCGGGGCGTCTGGGCAGGCCGCCGAGGCTCGGCCCGAGATCTTCGCCATCGGGGACCGCCTGGGCATGGAGACGGCCACAAATCCGGCCGGGTGGTATACCGCCTGCGGGGTTCCAGCGGGTGTTGACCTCGAGGTGGTGGCTGAATTCCTCGATCGTGGAACCGATACCACCTTCGCTCGGCTGGACGATGGGGACAGCCGGCGTTTGGACTTCGAATTGGGGGTCCCGGCCCCCTGGCTCACCACGATGACCCTGGCGGAGGGGGTGACGGTTGGGGAAGGTACCCAGGGCGTGCAGGGTCGAATACGGGATCGGGAAACGGAAGATCCGGTATCGACGGCGGAGGTATTCCTCCGCTCTCCCTTCGGACGGATCCACGCCTCCGGGACCACCAACGAACGGGGCTTCTTCCGCCTCCTCACCCGAACTCCGGGACGCTATTCTCTTTCCGTCGAGGCTCTTGGCTACGAGGAAGGAAACCTCGAGGCCCTGTCTGTCCAGAACGGACGCCTCAGCGTGGTCGATGTGAGCCTTCCACCCCAAGCCCTGCAGTTGGAGCCTCTCCTGGTGGTGGGGGAGCCCAGGGCCTTCCATCTGGAGATGGAGGGTTTCTATGAGCGAAAGGAACTCTCCGGTGGGTTCTTCCTGACCCCGGAGATGATCGATTGCGCTGATGCTGATGG
>CBDUAX010000654.1:0-2744 GCA_965365235.1 uncultured bacterium | reverse complement strand
CCGGCGCATCGGAAAAACCGAGCGCCGCGGCACCCGGACCACTTTCAAACCCGACCCGTCCATCTTCCCGGTCACGAAGTTCAGCTACAGCGTCCTCTACCGGCGGCTTCAGGAGCACATCGACAATATGCCTATTGCCTATCCAGCTACGGATTCAGGCGTAGAGCTTAGACTGCTCAAGCACCTTTTCACTCCCGAAGAAGCCGAGATGGCGCTTCACCTGAGCGCTGTTCCGGAGCCCGTGGAGAAGGTCTTTTCAAGGGCAAAAAGGGCGGGTTTCGGGCTTGAAGCCTTGAGAAGAGGCCTCGAGGACCTTGCACGCAAAGGTGCCATCCTGAAAACGGAGGTCAGGGGAGAACCTGCCTATTCGAAAGCCATGCTCGCCATTGGCATGTACGAGTTCCAGGCCGGTCGAATCACCAAGGACTTCCACTCCGACATGCGGGATTACCTGGAAGAGGGGTTTGCGGAAGCTCTCTTCACCCGGAAAACCTCCCAGATGAGGACCATTCCCATCGACGAGGAGGTGTTGCCGGAACGCCGCATCGGTACCTACGACGGCGCCAGGGAGCTGGTGAAAAGGTCCCGAGGCCCCTTCGCGGTGATCCCCTGTGTCTGCAGGGATGGGATGGATCTGGAGGGGGAACCGTGCCGCCAAACGGACGTCCGGGAGACCTGCCTTCTGTTTGGGAGTTACGCGAAGAAGGTGGTGGAACGCGGCTCTGGGAGAGAGCTGACTCGGGACGGGATGATTGGAATGCTGGAGCGGGCCAATGAGGTCGGGATGGTCCTCCAGCCCCAGAACATCCAGGATCCACACTTCATCTGCTGTTGTTGCGGGTGCTGTTGCGCCGTTCTCTCCACAGCCAGGAAGCTTCCCAGGCCGGCGGAGTATTTCGACGCCAACTATTATGCCGAGATCGACGGGGAGCTCTGTAACGAATGTCGGAACTGCCGTGATCGCTGCCAGACGGACGCCATCGGCCATCAAGAGGGTCCGTCCTCAGTAGACCTTGCACGGTGTATCGGGTGCGGCCTATGCATCTCGGCCTGCCCAGGGAGCGCAATTCGACTCCGCGAAAAAGCGGACACCAAGAAGCCTCCGAAGACCCAGAACGCGCTCTACATGAAGATCTTGCTAGAGCGGTACGGTCCTATGGAAACGGCCAAGATGCTGGCAAAAAAGACCCTTGGGATGAAGATCTGAAGGAAGCCCCAAGGGTGTTACCTGGTGAAGGCCGAGGGTAGATGCTCGTCGGACCCGAACCTTGGCCTGTCCCCCCAGAACCTCACCGGGTGACGAAGGCAGGATAAGGGCGGACAGATAGGCCCTCGGCACCGGCCGAGAACCGAGTTCTTCCCCCCCCCGACACCCAGTGCGGGACCCCTCGAAACCCTTTCTCGAACTCATCTTTCTTGACACTCAAGCGCGTCGAGATGCTAATTGAGGCATCCCGCCTGGCTGACATCTTTCCAGAATCCGACCTTCCTTCGGGCTGGGGACCCTTCCCCACCCGGGCCCGAGGTCGGCCAACCCACTCCCCTCCCTTTCTCTCTGGAGGCCGCTGGGAGGGAACCTTTGTCGGGTAACAGAACGCCGGGGAATGTGTCCCCGGGGTCCTGGTGACCCAAACTTCCGGGAGGAAAACATGCGTGCACTCACCATGGCCCTGACATTGAGCCTGGTAGCTGCCGGAGCGGCCGCACAGGAATGGAGTGCTGATCAACAGGACTTGATCGACCATGTCCGTACATGCTGGGACGTGTGGGTCGAAGCGCTCGCGGATGAAACTCCGGATCGGTGGCTGGAGGCGTGCCCAATCGACGGGCGTTCCCACTGGTGGTGGAGCGCCGATGGAGCCCCCGCAAGCGGGTTGGAGGACACGAAGCGGAATTGGCAGGCCATCAGGGAGATCGATGACGATTGGGTCAGTCTCCGTCCCATTTACGTCGATATCTTTGGTGACGTTGGAGTGATTCATATGTATGGGCACTGGCGGGCCAACACCTCTGAAGGGACAGTCGTGACCGAGGCCAAAAGGACGGAGGTATTCCAGCGTCGGGATGGCCAGTGGGTTTTTATCGGGGGTCAGAATTCGCCGGTCTCTTCGTCCGATGCGGAGCCCTACCGTCGTTGACGCCGTGACTCTTACTGGGCTCCCTCGGCCGGGTCGGTGACCGAGGATGATCGAAAGACGCATATGAATGGGCAGGCATTTCGTGGTGGGCGGATCAGAGGATGTTGATCACTGAGCACCGGGTGCCTTGCCGTATCGAGTTGTTTGATTCCTCCCGGAGGTCCCAATGAAGCTCTCGTCTCTGTGTTTTTCCATCGTGTCGATCCTTGCCTTCAACGCTTGCGCGCCGGCGGCTCCACCTCCTGAAGAACCCTCCCAGGCCGACCTGGCCACGCTCCGTGCCAGTTCCGATGTGTTCGTAACGGCGTGGAACGCCGCGGACGTCGACGTAATCGGCGCAACCATTGCGGAGGACGCCGTCGAGATGCAACCCGACGCCCCCCCCCTCGAAGGCCGCGAGACAATCTTGCAGGAGATGAGGAATTACTTCAGCGAGTTCGATGCGGTGCAGAGTTCGACCACCGATGAGGTGAGCGTGTTCGGAGATCTAGCGATCCTACGAGGCACCTGGAACGTGACCGAGACACCGAAAGCCGGGGGGGAAGCGGTGGAGCGCTCTGGGAAGTGGTTTACGGTGCAACGGAGACAGGAAGACGGGTCCTGGAA
>CBDUAX010000653.1:0-2745 GCA_965365235.1 uncultured bacterium | reverse complement strand
CATGTTGTCGACGCTGAGGCAGCGGCGCTGGCATCGATCCCGTTCATAGGAGTACTAACCGGGATGACCACTCGCGAAGAGCTCGAAAAACACCCCTCCTTAGGGATTCTTCCCTCCGTTGACGAGGTCCCTCGCTTCCTGGGGTTGGTCTAGGGGAAACGCCCGGGGGCGGGCGGCTCAAAACCTTCCGGCCGCCGCTTCCGGGCGCCGTCCGGCGCTGCCCCACTTCGGGCCAGGCTCCCCCCGCTCGCGGGTCAAGTCCCGGTCTCTCCTGCGGCCCTACGGCGGATCCAACACATCCCACACCCTGGCCTCCACCTCCCAGGGCATGTCTGAGTCCCGCTTGTACCGAGGTGTGCCGGTGAAGAGCTCCAGCTCAGGGCCAAGGTCCTGCTCGTCTACCGGGACCGGATGCGCTGGCGGCGCCCCTAGGAGCACCTTCCCCCTCCGGGTGAAGAACACCACCTGACCGTCTCGGTCGATGCACACCGTCACCCCACCCTCATGGACCGCTCTGTGATGGTTTTGACAGAGGAGAACCAGGTTCCTGAGACTGGTCTCGCCTCCGTCGGCCCAATGCTTTACGTGATGGGCCTCCGTAAACCTCGCTCCACACCCTGGAAACCGGCATCCGCGGTCCCGAGCCTCTAGCGCCCTTCGTAGACTGGGATTCACCGTACGTTTCCGAGCACTGGCTCCCACCACTTCTCCTTCTCCTCCACGGGTGATGGTCACCACACCACAGTCACAGGCCAAACGTCGGGACGTTTCCGCGGAAACTCTCGTTCCGTCCTCGAGCTCCGAGGTCCCGGGCTCGGTGTCTTCCGTGAGCGTGTCCATCTCTACGTGGAGCATGACCTGATACCGGTCGGCCCGAGTGCCTCGGATCCGAGAGCCGTCTTCCCCAAACCCAGCCACCAGCGCTCGTTCACACACCAGCCCCACCGCATCGGCCCTTCGTTGTTCTGGTGTCGGCTCCGCCAGGTCCCGCTCCTCACTCTCGCACCCCTGCTGGAAAGGGCCTCCGTCGGCTTCCTCCTCAGTGTCGTCTGCTTTGGCCCTGAACAGCGCATCGGAGGCAGCCTCCACGGCCCGCATCAGCAGGGCGCCGATCTCGGGATCCAGCCGGCCCCGGACCACGACCATACCGTCATCGTCCACGAAGGCACTGAACCGTCGGCTCCGGTGACGGATCTGTTCTGCGGTGATCTCACTCCTTCGGTCCAGGGTCTTCCAGGCTCGGACGACTCGTTCCAGGTGAGCAGCGGAACAGGAGGTGGCCAGATCCAGGAGTACATCTTCGTTCTCAGGGGTGGCGGCTCGCGTCAGAGCCCGGGCCTTGGCGTAGGAGAGCCGGCCGGTAGCCATGGCCTCCGACGATTGGGGTAGATCCTGGAGAGCAAGGGCAGTACGGAGTCGTTCGCGGGCCGGACCAAGGCGAATACCCACACGCCAGGCAAACCACTCGGCCGTGGAGGGGAAGTCGGTCTCACGCCAGCCTTCCTGGACATGAAACTCGGCCAGAAGCTTCATGGCTTGGTAATGCAGCGCTTCGGCCTTGAGATAGACCGTCGCACACCGCTCGCCCAGGAGCAGCAGTCTGTCCTCGGGGTCCTCGAATTCTGCATTCCCGATTTCCGCCTCCTCGGGAATCTACGTGGAGCCTTCCTCCAGACCAGCCCCGTACTCCGGCGCCGCCTCCCGCACCACACCCGACCACCGCACTCGAGACCGCACACACCCGTGGCCCTCCAACCTCAGAACATCCCCCTCCAATCCCAAGAGACTCCCCTCCTGCCTCCCGAACTCCTCTTCCAAACCCCCGACCTCTTCTTCCAGCACCCAATCCAAGGCCTCACGAATCTCATACATCCGAGCTCCCCTCCACCCCGTAACGAACGATATGACAACGCGTTACTACAATATATGAGGCCGTTCCGGGACCTCTTCAGCGCCCGAAGGAGGCACAACGAGGGGGTCGGAGGTCATCGATGGAGGGGGCGGGCCGCGTTGGGCCCCACATAGCCCAGAACGCGGCCCCAGCGCCGGATCAAGAGGAGGTCCCGGACCCTCCCAACTCCAAAGCCCAAAATCTGTCCATGGTTCTTTGGGACGTATTTCCTGAACTTGGGCTGAGAGAAGGGGACCTCCCCAAGGGTACCTTCATGGAGCAGCAGCACCGGACCGCCGGACCGTAGAGGCAGAAGGGCCCCCCGCATGCCCGGGTAAATTCCCTCACCCTGATTCAAAGCTCGGACCCCTTCGCAGATCAGCCCCAAGACCCCACTTCCACCCTGACCCTTTGGGGTCCTCGGCTTGACGCCCCCAATCTCGTCCCGGATCTTTCTTAACTTCGCTTAATTCGTCCGCCTCGGGCCTCATGGGCAGTTTTCGCCGGTTCACGGAAAACGTCCACAAGCTCGGCCTGGCGCTCCTACTCCATACTCTGGAGGGTCACCTTTGACAGCTCCCCGATTTGAGGACATCGAAGGCCTACGGGAAAAACTCCAGGATTTGGTTGCGGCTGGCGAGATGGGGGCGGCCACCCAACTCCTCCAGGAACTCCACCCCTCCGATGTAGCCGACCTCATCGAGTCGTTTGGGTCCGAGGAGGAACAGGTCGGTCTCCTGCAGGCCCTACCCATTGAGTTGGCGTCGGAAACGCTGGCCGAGATGGATGAGGAAGAAGACCCAGGGGAAATCCTCGCAGCTCTGGATCCGCGTAAGGGCGCCGAGCTGCTGCAC
>CBDUAX010000652.1:0-2746 GCA_965365235.1 uncultured bacterium | reverse complement strand
TTCATCCAGCCCACCCAGGCCATGACCCAGTTCGGACCCGATTACGCGGGAGGGGTGATTCAGATCACCCTGAGATGAGGGAGAGGGTTCGACAGGCGAGCCCCTGGACCCGACCCCTTCGGTTCTTTCCCTCCCCACTCCCGGAGGCCTCCGGTAGACAGAACGGGCGGCGACCTCTGGTCGCCGCCCGCGTGGGTAGAATGATCGGTTAGAGGATCGATCTCAACTCAGTTTGAAGCCCCCCTCAACCTCCTGGAGGATCCAGCCTGGCACAGATCGGGGTGGTCCTGATCTGCTCGTTCGATCCGCACTCGTTGGCCGGAATCGGATGGCACATGTAGGGCCGCGGACCCGGCGGATTCATATCGGCCTGTTCAGGCGTGATGTAGTGCCCCTCTGTCCAGAATGGGTGGTTCCAGCGCTCCATGTCCTTGTGGCGCCGTGCCTCCACCCAGAGTTCCAGGTACCGTTCCCGGTCCAGGATGGACCAGGCGTCGTCCTCGGCATTGGGGTATTCCAGCGCCCCCGCCACCAGTGGGAACGCCTGGGGGTCGCTCTCGGAGAGGGGGGGCAGGCTCCAGTGGGCCCTCAGCTCATCGATGTAGCCCTCGAAGGCAGCCAGCTGGTTCTGTCGAAGGGCCACCTCGGCCCGGATCAGGACCATCTCCGTGCCCGTCACCAGCTCATAGTCCGAGCCCCGGTCGATGTACTTCAACTGGACCCACCGCGGGTACCGGTTGTTCTCGATCCGGTATTCGTTGGTCAACTCCAGAGCGCATCCCGGCCGGTCGGAGTAGTTATGAAAATCGCTACTCCGCTTGCTGCCCCCGGGTGTGACCCCCTCTTTGAATTCTCCGCACCGGACCTGGGGCACCCGGGGATCGTCGGCCCACTGCGTGGCCGCCGGGGTGTTCCAGAGACCCGATTCGTCGTCCCGGTGAAATTCGATATGGACGTCGTTGTCCTCCGCGTCGTCGTTGTAGTGGGTGTACTCGATGTAGTCGATTCCTGAACCGCCGGGCCAGATGTTACCCTGGCTCGGAGGTAACATCCCTTGAGGTTGGCTCAGGGCCAGGGCGGCGAACTGATCCGCCAGCGCCCACTCCTCCAGGATCAGATGCGCCTGGGCCTTGAGGCCGTAGGCCGAGGTCAGGACGACCTGGGGATCGAAGAGGTACCACCCGTCAGGCACTTCGACGTTGGCGGCGAGGCTGGCCTGGGCCTGCTCGATGGCCAGGTCGGCAAAGGTGAGGGCCCGGCGGAAGATGGAATCGTTGGGAACGATGACGCTCCCATCGTAAACCGATCGATCCCCTTTCAGGAGCATTCCCCCTTCGGGACCGAAGCTGTAGTTCGCGTTGCAGAACATCTCCCCGAGCTGCCGCTCGGCCAACCCAGCGTTCAACCACATCCGGGCGATGAGGGGATCCGTGTCGGGATCGACCCCCTCCCGCTCGTCCACCTCGGCTATCCTCTGGGCGCTGAGAATTCCTGCCCAGCTGGCTTCCATGGCCTGGCTGTACACCCCACCACCGGGCCTGAGGTGGTAGTCGCTCACCGCGTTTCGATGGTTGAACCCCTGACTAAGGCTCGCCCCCTCCATGGCCTCGTCCGTCGCGGCCCAGACGATGCGGGCATATTCGGTGGCCGCGACCACGTCCGTCAGCTCCGAGTTCGTGCCGCGTGCCAGAAGGAGCATGGTCCGGAGGTCGTTGAGATCCTCGTCCACAACCACCCCGATGACTTGCGTTTCGATCCCGCACCCCGCGGCCCACGCCACCATGGCGACGGAGACCAGAGCCGGGAGCTTTCTGATAATGGCTTTCATAAAACTCTCCCTTTCTCTCCGGGTCCGGGTCAGAAGTTCAACCGCAGGTTCAGGGTGAACCGGGGGGGAGGAGGCATGACGTACCCGCCGCCTCGGTCGATATTGGCTGCCGTATTCATGAGGGCGTCCGGATCGAGGCCGCTGAACCGGCTCCACAGGGCCACATTCTGGATCGTGAACTGTACGGTGGCCTGGTCGATTCCAACCGGGAGCCTCGCCAGCCAGTCCTCCTGCAGGCGATAGGATAGGCTCGCCGTTCCGAAGCGGATGAAATCACCCTTGCTCAGCCAGTCCTCGTTCCTGGAGTACCTCCGGGAGCAGTTGCCGATCTGACGAGCCGAGAGGTGGTCGATGCTGGCTCCGGGTTCCTCGTTGAACCATGCCTCCACCGCTTCGTCGATCTTCTTGCAGGGTGCCCAGAAATGTCCGTAGTCCCGTTGGATTTCCTGAGCGAGGTCGTCGTAGAGGACGTGGCCCCACTGTGAGAAGAAGAAGGCGTCGGCCGTTAGCCGGTTCCACCAGGTGGCCTGGAGCCCGAGGGAGGCTTCGTGTGGCGGATAGGTGGGTCCCTGGTACTCGGTGGTGTCGGAGTAGGTCGGGAGCACGCCCATCTCGTTTGGGTTCTCCAGGGTGTACATGAACATGGACGGCATGGGCACGCCCACCCGGAAGGCCTGGAGGTAGTTCAGGCCCTCGGTTTCGTTGGGATCGTTGGACAGCTTGTTCATCTTGGTTTCGTTCCACTGGTAGCGCGAGTTCACGCTCAGCTGGAAGTCCATCCCGTCGTAGGCCAGGACATCCAGGGCCCCCTCGAACCCCTTGGCGTCCCAGTTCCCGACGTTCAGATAGATGGTTTCGGCGATCCCCTCGGAGGGCGGTGGAGAGATGGGATACAGGCCCTCATAGGTGTGGCGCTTG
>CBDUAX010000651.1:0-2752 GCA_965365235.1 uncultured bacterium | reverse complement strand
GCTGGATGGTGGAGAGGCGGTGGGCGATGACGAGGGTGGTCCGGCCCTGAAGGAGATCCTTGAGGCTCTCTTGGATCAACGCTTCGCTCTCCGTGTCCAGGCTGGAGGTTGCCTCATCCAAGAGGAGGATCCGTGGGTTGGCCAGGATCGCTCTTGCGATGGTCACCCGTTGCCGCTGGCCTCCGGACAGTTTCACACCTCGCTCACCGATGACCGTGTCCAGGCCTTCCGGGAAGCGGTCGGTGAACTCCAGGACATGGGCCCGGTGAGCGGCCTCCTGAATCTCCTCGTCGCTGGCGTCGGCTCTGGCGAAGAGCAGGTTTTCCCGGATCGTTCCGTCGAACAGAAAATCGTTCTGTAGGACCAGCCCCAACTGTGCTCGGTAGCTGGAGAGAACCACCCTTCTCAGGTCGACTCCGTCCACCGCAACACGTCCCTGGTCCGGTTCCAGGAAGGTGGCCGCCAGACCGGCAAGCGTTGACTTTCCGGACCCCGAGCTGCCGACCAGGGCAATGACCGTTCCCGGTTCGGCCTCGAAGCTGATCCCTTTCAGGACCGGCTTGTCCTCCTCATACCGAAAGTGGACATCCTCGAAGAGGACATGTCCCTCGATGGGCGGCATCTCCTGGGTTCGACTCGGATCGTCGTCCTCCCTGGGCCATGACAGGAGTTCGGCGGTGCGGTCGAGGCCCGCGAATGCCTCGGTCATCTGGGTCCCGATGTTCGCCAGCTGAACCACTGGAGCCACCAGGAAACCCAGGAAGAGGGTGAAGCTGAAGAGGTCTCCCAACGTCAACTGCTCCAGGACGATGAGGCGCCCGCCATACCCCATGATGAGCACACCTGCGGTGCCCACGAAAAAGGTCCCCAGACTCGTGACCCCGCTGGAGGTCGTCAGCGTCTTCTTCACATTGTCGAAGAGCCGCATGACACCGGCGAAGAAGATCTCACCTTCCTTCTCCACGGCATGGAACCCTTTGATGATCCTGATCCCTCCCAGGGCCTCCGTCAGGCGCCCGGTGACCTCGGCCCTGATGGCGCCACGCTCCCGGAAAGCGGGCCGCAAGATTTTGAAGGCCCTTGTGGAGACGAGCCCAAATCCGGCCAGGGGCACGATGGCCAGAGAGGTCATGATGGGGTCGATTCGGATGAGGAAGAAAAGGGCCACGAGAGCGGTGACGATTCCCCCCACCAGCTGGACCAGCCCAGTCCCCACCAGATTCCGGACCCCCTGTACGTCGTCCATGATCCGGGAAACCAGCTCGCCGCTCTTGGCGTTGTCGAATATCCGAACCGGTAACTGGAGAACGTGGCGCTGCACCTGGCTTCGGAGTTGGGCAATGAGGTTTTGTGCCTCCACGCTCAACATCATGGTCAGGGCGTAGGAGGAGGCGGCCTGGACCGCCACCGCCCCACCCACCAGGCCCAGGAGCTTGTAGAGGAGATCGATATCTCCTCGGGCAATGACGTCGTCCACCAGGTATTTCGTGGAGGCGGGCAGCACCAAACCGGAGAGTCTGTTCACCAGAATGAGAAAGAGTCCGAAGGCCACGAGCTTCCGTCGGGGCCAAATGATCTCCTGAAAGGCATGCCGGAGGCTGGCACCGGAAATTTTCGTGGATTTTGGCTTTGACATGGTTTCGGGCGGTGTCCGTTACCGGGGCGATGGAAGGAGGGACAGAGGAAGATAAACCGGGACGGTCCTCAGAGAAGGCGCACCAGGAACCCTGCCTCGTCCAGGTCCCGGTCGAACTCCTGAATAAACCGGCTCATCTCTCCCGTCAGGACCTTTCGTACCGCCCCGGGAAGGACGGGCCGCCCTCGGCTTCCAAGCCCCCGCCCGGTGATGATGTGGACTACCTTCCCCTTGGCGATGCGGCTCTGGGTTTGGATAAAATCCCTGACCCTCCGCTCTGCCTCCAGTGCCGTATCGCCGTGGAGGTCCAGGATTGCGACAGGCTTGGCATCCAGGAGGTCTCCGAAGAACCCGAATTCGGGCTCCTTGGCCCGGCCGCGCTTCCTACGTCGGGTCATGGGGTGCCGGCAGCCCGGGGGCGGATCAACAACTCACCCCCCTCTCCGTAGAGCCTTCACAAAAGCATCCACCCCGTCGGGCTCGTCGTCCCAGAAGTCCAGTCTGATGCGGCCGTCCTCCGTTTCGGAGACGAGGGCCGGAAAGGCCGAGGTCGTGAGGTACCAACCTTCTGGAAGCACGATGGCATTCCGGGGCCTACCCAAGTGTCGGTCCCAGATGAGCTCGTTCCCCACCCGAAGGTACCGGCCTGGATCGGTATAGGTTTCCCAGATACGAAGGCGCCTGGACTCTCCCTCGGCCGGGGGATCGAACTCGATGACGACCACCTCCGTCTCGGGACCAGGGGGTTGGCCAAGCTCGATGCCCCGGGTCGTGATCTCTTCCCCCTTCAGGGTTTCGACCCGGAGTTGCTGGCCGGTGTCCAGAAGATAGGCCTCCGGATCCGACGCCTTTGAGCCGGCCCGAACTACATTCAGGTACCGGAAGACGCCTGGGCGGGTCTCGGTGTAGTCGTGATAGAGTCGGAAAGAGTGGGAGTCCGGATCCAGGAGGTAGTAGACGATTTCCCGGTCCTGGAAGGCTCGCTCGTTGAACGAATAACCCACCCGGGCCACGGCAGACCGGTCCAGGCCGGAGGCGGGTGGGGGGGAGGGAAAGTCCGTTGGGGGCTCTTGTGCCGCTGACGTAGGCGACGAGGCGCCGGGAGGGAGGGGGCGG
>CBDUAX010000650.1:0-2760 GCA_965365235.1 uncultured bacterium | reverse complement strand
GCCTCTACGACCGGCGAACCCTCCAGGAGAGGCGGCGCACCGCGGCCCTCCTCAATCCGGAGGACTGGACGGGGCAACCGGTGCGTGCCGAGCTCTCCTTTCCCCGGGAGAGGGTGAAGCGCCCGAGCCTGATCCCGGTGGAGATCACCGTCCCCCTCTCCTCGCTGGTCTTCCGCGCCACGCCGGAGGGCTACCAGGCCCGCTTCCTCGTCGACGCCGCGGTGGACCGCAACGGCAACGAGTCGGTCTGCGTGCTCCCGACGCCCGGCGAGTCGATTCTCCACCGCCTGCTGATGCCCGCCCCTCCCGGGCCGGAGCGGTCGTTTCCCACTTCCCGGCTGGGGTGGAGCCTTCAGAACCTTACCGACCCACCCCTCCGGGCTGCCTGGTTCGAAAAGGCGAACCCGTTGAGTCAGCATCCGAGAACGGCCGAGGTCCGGCAGGGGTTCGAGGGTCTCGACCTGGTGGTGGTCGTGGACCAATTCCTGACGGACACTGCTCGCCAGGCCGACTTCGTTCTCCCTGCCAAGACCCTCTTCGAAGAAGAAGACCTGGTCAACGCTTATTGGCACCCCTACGTGCAGCTCCGGCAGAAGGTGTTCGATCCTCCGGCGGGTGTCCTCACGGAAACCGAGATCTGGAGGCGGATGTGCGATCGGTTCGGTTTCGGAACCGAACCGTTCGATCAGGATCCGGTGGATCGTCTACGAGGCATGCTCCCAGAGGGGCGGGGTGATGCCCTGGAGACGCTTCGCTCTCGACCGGTGGACTTCTCCGACAACGGAGATGTCGTCTGGGTCGACGGGGACTTCCTGACACCGTCGGGGAAGGTGGAGTTCTCCTCGGAGGAAGCCGGCAGGCTGTGGGGTGTGGACCCGGTCCCCGCTTATGAGCCCCTGCCCGAAGGCCACGAGGGGGAGAAGGCTGGGGAATACCCTCTACAGCTTCTGACCTGTAAGACAAGGGACCGAATCCACTCCCAGTTCGGGAATGTGGAGATGATCAAGGAGGTGGACCGCCCCCGGGTCCTGGACATCCATCCCGAAGACGCCCAGCGGCGGGCCCTCGAGGACGGCGACCTGGCTCGGATCTGGAACGATCGGGGCGATACCTTTGCACCGGTCCAGCTCAACCCCGGCATCCGTCCGGGGGTGGTCCATGTCATCGAAGGGCGGTGCGTCGAAGAAGACCCCTGGCTCAATCTGGTGACGGACGACGCTGTGACCGACATGGGGTTTGGAGCGACCTTCTACGAGTGCCTCGTCCAGGTCGGCCCGGCATGAACCGAAGAGGATCTCAGGACCTGACTTCCTCCGCTGGAGGACCCGAACCGGGCTCCGGGAGCCTGAGCGGTCCAGGCGCTGCCCTCGCAACCGAGATGGGCGGGCATATGGGGTTTCTGCTTGACCTGAACCGGTGCGTCGGGTGTGGGGCCTGCGTGGTGGCGTGTCGGATCGAGAACGACCTTCCGGGTGGGGTAGCGTGGCGGCGGATCCTGACCCTCAACGAAACCCGGGTGCCATCGGGACCCACCTATCACTTCTCCCTGGCGTGCCACCACTGTCTCAACCCTCCCTGTGTGAAGGGATGCCCCTCGGGGGCCCTGGAAAAGCGGCCGGATGGCATCGTCTTCCTTCAGGAGGAGCTCTGCATCGGGTGCCGGTATTGTGAAATGACCTGCCCCTTTGGCGCCCCTGCCTTCGATGAGGAGCGGGGGATGATGACGAAGTGCCACCTGTGCGCCCCCAGACAGGAGAAAGGTCTTCAGCCGGCTTGCACCCAAGCTTGTCCCACAGGGGCACTCCGCTTCAGCGACGATGTCGGGGACCTTTCTGACAGCTTTGTTGCGCCGCAGGAGGTGCCGGGTTTCTCGGATCCCGGTGGGTTTGAGCCTAGCCTCCGGTTAGCCCCTCCCGGCGGGGAGCTCAGAGCCGCTCGGTTTGAAAAGTTGAAAAAGCTGGCCCGACCAACGCACGGGGGCTCCGATGGGTAGCGGTGTGACGACAAGCAGGCACCGCTTCCACGAGCTCCCTTTGGTCTTCTTTTCGGCCCTTGGGATCGCCGGCGGTGGAGTCGGCCTGGCGAACCTGCTCCGAGTCGTGTTTTCCGGGGGAGGCCTGGCTCTGTCGAGAACGGAAGCCCTGGTCCTGGTTGGTCTTCTCCTGGGGGGAGCGATCCTCTCCACGGGACATCTCGGCCAACCCCAGCGGAGTCCCCTGGTTCTCAGGAGACTGTTCCGAAGCCCATTGAGCGATGAGATCCTGGCGTTGGGGGTGGTGCTGGGAGGAGGATCGGTTGCCCTCTTCCTGCCCCCGGGACACCCCTTCCAACCAGCAGTTGGTCTCATCGTTTCCCTGGGCTCGATTGCGTTCCTCGTGGCCCTGGGGAAAGGGCCTGGCGGGGGCCTGTGGCCATCTATCCCCTTGTCCTCGGCGCGGCTTGGGGCCTGTTGGTTGGGATCGGACTCGAGGGTCTCCCGGCTGATGGAACCACCGTCAGGCTACTCTGGGTGACACTCCTCCTCGACGGTGCCCTGGTCTTCATCCGGAATTCCGGAATAGAGCGGGTCCGCCGGGTGGGGGCCCCGACCCATCCCCGGATCTTCCGGGTTCGGGGACTCCTGATGGGACTCCGCCTGGCCATCAGCACCGTAGCGACCCCCCTTGCTTTCTTGAGCGGATACTGGGGATGGGCGGTCGTGGCTCTCTCGGCCGCCCTCCTCCTGGATCGGATCGCCTTCTACGGGCTGGCCGGGAGGAA
>CBDUAX010000649.1:0-2773 GCA_965365235.1 uncultured bacterium | reverse complement strand
CTGTATCACGGGCGCAGGCTTTCCGAAATCAACTGGGTGGGCTTCGGAATCGGTGGGGGCCTCGTGACAGGCCTATTCGTGCCGCTCTTCCTCCAAACGATGAACCTGCTTTCCGGGGAGGGACTCGTGCCCTGGGAGCTGGTTCTGGACGATGGCCTTTGGACCGCGGCGTTCGGCGGCGTCGCAGCCGGCGGTTCGCTCAAGCTTGCCCAACTCGCCGATACTGCGCTTCCCGCCGGGACTCAAGAACACGCCGACCGATTGGAGGGCGTGGATCACTTGGCTGTGGAGGGAGATCGGGATCCCTGATGGGGTCGCTAGCCGGCGCGGGCCCCGGCGCGTGCAACCAGACATCGAAGGCCCCCAGCAGTGGCAACCGTAGTAGAGGGCCCAAGTGGAACCGGAGTTCGAGATGAGGACGTGGCTGAGACGAATCCGCGGTGCGGTCGGGATAGGCCTGACCTGGGCAATCGGGTGGGGGCTCGCCGTTGTGCTGATGGGAATGACCACCATCCTCCTGCCCGGCACCGGGTTGGAAGTCATCTTCGAGGCAGCCGATGATGAGCTACTGCCGATGATGGTGGTACCCGCCTTCGTTACCGGCTTGGTCTTTTCGACCGTGCTCGGGATTGTCGGGCGACGTCGCAGGTTCGATGAGCTGTCGCTTCCACAGTTCGCTGCATGGGGGGCGATCGGTGGCCTGTTACTGAGCCTGATCCCGGCTGGCGTGGTTGCTTGGGGGGAGGGGAGCTTGCCAGAGGCCGCGGCAATCGTCGGTCCGGTGACTCTGCTGAGCTCAGTCTCAGCTACAGTTTCCCTGGCCCTGGCCAGAGGAGCAGGGGACCGGGACTCGCTCCAGGCAGGTACGGAGTTGGCCGGAGCTCGGCTTACTAACGAATAACCAACCAGACCCCGAACAGGATGACCCCCACTCCAGAAATCCTGGAGAAGTCCAGTGACCGGACCTCCGCCCCCAGGAGGCCGAAATGGTCCAGACCGGCCCCTACAATGAACTGGAAGGCCACAAAGAGGGTCAGGACCGGGACCAGGCCAAGCCTTGGAGCCGTAAAACCAAGGATTCCCACCACCACCAACCCGAGGACCCCCGCAGACAGCGTGTACCAGGGCACGGTATTCCAGTTCCCCAGGTTTCCACCACCGAGAAAGAGCATGACCAGGCCAATGATCAGGCCTCCGCTACCGTAGGTAATGAACATGCTCTCCGCCGTTCCGAGGTTCTGATCCAACACGCCCATGAAGTGAGCCTGGAGGGTACCTGCAATGCCCCCGATGGCCGCCAGAAGAATGAGGAAGAGGGGCGTAGTCACGATGGAGGCACTCCGATAGGTGGGAAGAGGAGCGGGAATCTAGGGGCAGCGTGGGAAGAGGGGGAGGGTGATCGGGGCAGGAGGGCCTTCCTCAAAGGAGTCCGATTGAGGTCACACAAAGACCAAATCGCTAGAAGCTGATCCAAAAACCCCCATTGAAAGACCTTCCATCAAGAGGCGCCCATACGTCGGTAACCCATCTGCCATCCGGCGTCTGGGTGGGCCGTAAGAGGGGATCGAAGGCCGACTGTCGCGTATCGAGGATGTTCTCTGCGTTGAGGAACAGTCGGACTGGCCCGAGACGGCGGTCGATCAGAAACCCCAAGATGAAGTGAGGCTCCGAGACAGAGCGATAGGGGTTCTCATCCAACTCCTGGTCTCCGGTGAAGTAAAGCTCGAGTCCGGCACGCCCCCAGTCGTCTTCCCAGGCTCCGACCATTCCCACCGAGTGACGAGGAGTAAGTGGCACCTCCCGACGGCCAAACCCACTGGGATCCAACTCCGTTGACCGGAGATAGGCATGCGTCGCCGTCAGACGGATCGGGCCCTGTTTGAAACGGGCCAGCACCTCTGTGCCCCAGGTATGCACGGCGTCGGGAGAGTTCTCCATCACCAACGTTCCGTCACCGACGCGGCGGACCACCAGGGCGTGGTCGATCATCGAGCCGAAGGCGCTGATGTTGAGCTCCACCGGGCCAAGCATGCGACCCGCATCCACCATAGCGCTGCTGGCCCGCTCGGCCACCAACCGATCACCAGGAATGAGGCGCCCGAGCCCCACCGCGTCGGTCTCCTCCGTGAACGGAGTGGGAGCGAAATACCCATTTCCGGCCGAGACGCGAACCGTCCAGTCTGCTGGCCGAAGAAGCACGGACAGCCTCGGGCTCAGGATCTCCCCATACTCACTATGGCTGTCCAAGCGAGCACTGGCGGCCACCGTCATCCACGCAAACGGTGCATATTCATCCTGGGCGAAGAGAGCCGGGACGAGATAATCGAAATCGAAACCCGTAACATCGGTGGCGTGGTAGCTGTCCTTTTGCAGAGCGGCACCCGCGACCCATACGTGGTCACCATCCTGGCCTGAGAGAGAGACTTCGGCAAAACCCGTCGTGTGCCGGTCCCGCTCACGACGCGACCCGAACAGGTGCTGATGCGCCTGAACGGAAGCCGAGCTCCGGGCCGATACCGAGCGGGTGTCGGAAAGGAGGAGGCGCCCGGTCAATCCACCGTCCACCCGTCTCGTGTCCATGGACTCCTGGAAAGCTGACCCAGCAGGTGTAGTGCTCCCGGGAAGGGTGCCTCCCGTCCTGTTCTCGAGCATCCCTCCTACGGTGAAGACGGCGGAGCCACCCGCTCCGTTGTTCCAGAAGATGCGGGGCCGAGCGGAGACGCGACGAAAACGGGGCAGATCAGCCCATCCATCCGAGTCGACATCAGCTCGT
>CBDUAX010000648.1:0-2774 GCA_965365235.1 uncultured bacterium | reverse complement strand
CGGGCGGTGGCGGTCTGTCCCGCTGCGGGGTTTGTGAGACCGAGAACGATCAGGATCCAGAGCACCAGCGGGACGGACCTTCCCGCGAAGTAGCTTGGGCAATTCGTGACCCCCATCGCTTTTTTCATCCTTTCGATCGGTCCACGGTCAGCCGCGTGTCCGGCCCGGACCATCGGCTCCGCTCGACCTGCCCGGGCCGTTTCGGGATCTGGAGAAGCCCTCCGATCTCTGTGTAGAACCGGAAGTAGATCCCATGAGTATCCCGGTCCCCGGAGAGTGGGAGGGTGAAGTCGGCCCTCACCGTTTCCAACGCCCCACCCGGAAGATTGAAACGCACTCCGGCCCCAAGTGACGACCTCCACCCACTATTGACGCCATAAGGCACGTCCTGGCCCCAGACCCGCCCCACATCTCCAAAGAAGACCAGCCCGGCGTCAGCGATCCCACTCTCGAGGACCGGAACCCGGTCTTCGAGTGTGAACAAAAGACGGCGGCCCCCGGGAAAGGCATCCTGGGAATAGCCCCGTACACCTTCGCGCCCACCGGCTGTGAGCTGGAAGGGCCGGTTCATGGACCAGGAGCGGGCAGCGGAGACTCGCCCCAGAAGTGTGTGCGGACGATTCTCTCCTACCCGGAGGAAGGCCTTGGCATCCACCTCTGAGAGAATGTCCCGCCAGCCTCCCGATCCAGGAGATGTGCTCCGGAGATACCTGCCCCCGATGTTGATGTCGGTGGCGAGGACCCAGGAGCCTGGGGCCTTTGACCAGGAGAGGTCAAGACGCGCATGCACGTCTTCGGAATCGTCATCCCCGGCCAAGAACCCCAGGGACGGGCCGAGGGATAGGGTAGCCTCGGTCCCGACCTGAACATCCTGAGGCGCGAGAACGGCGTCCAGTCCTTCCCGTAGGATGAACGTTACGCTCCGGAATCCGAACAGAAGGTTGAGTCTCGTCGCCTCGAGGGGATCGATCTGGCCCTGTACCTCGGCAAACTCATCCGCCCCCGCCGGGAGAAGCTCCCCAAAGTCTCCGTCCGCCACCGAGCGGAGGCCTTCGATCCCCTCCGGGTAGCTCAACTCCTCCCTTGAGATCCCAGCCCCTAGCATCCAGAGGCTGCCAGGCTCACCGAAGCGCACGGCGGAGGTCAACTGGAAAACCTCCCATCGGTAGGGAAGAAGAACGTGCGAGATGGACCCCGCCCGGGTGGCCGAATAGGGAAAGTAGTCTTCCCGGTAACTGTAGGATTGCCTCAGGGCGACCCGGCTCAGCTCGCTGGTGAAGGGGCGAAAGAGGTCCTGCTCGAAGAAGGAACCGGCCCGTGTTTCCCCTCCGGAGGCCGCGACGGAGAAGGAGGTCCCGAACAATCGGGCGGTACCGAAGCGGACACTCGTCTCCAACACCTCCCGACTCTGAGCCCTGGCTACCCCCACGGTCATGCCCCGGCCGAGGAGGTTGGTCTCCCTGAGGAGGAGTTCTTCCAGGTTGATCCCTTCATCGAAGGACAGCCCAAGACCGAAGCTCAGAGTCCAGTCGTCCTGGACCACCACCCGGACCTCCTCAGTCCCATCCTGGAGGGATGTCTGGGTGAGCTCTGCCCACTTAATGAACGGACGGCTCCGCAGGGTGCGGGCAGTCTCGTCCAAGACAAAGGGATCGAGGCAATCCCCCTCTCGGAAGAGAAGCTCACTCCTTATGTAGCTTTCCCGTGTGTTGATGTGGATGGAGTTGGCGCCCCTCAAAACCCATTTAAGGAAGAGCGGGGCGCCCTCATCCAGCTGGAAGACATCCAGTGTTTCAATCTGCACCGAGGAAATCCGGCCTTCAGGACACACCTGGGCCTCGGCCGAACCCCAAGCTGGGGCGGCAAAAAGCAGAAACCAGAGAAGAGATTTCCTCTGGAGACAACTGCGGGCCAAGAGGGGGTTTGCCGAGATAACCTTCGGTTTCCCCCCCTCGGGAATAGGCTCATCCACCGGGCGGGAACGGCTCCATGATCTTCTTCACCGCATCCCGGGCAAGCCCGTGGCGCTCTTCGGCATCCTTCCCCTGATGAACCTTGGCCTGGGCCGCTCCCCTCCAGATCAACTCCCGACTTTCGACATCGTAGACGTCGATAATGAGGTTCCCGATCTGTTCCAGAGCGGCGTAGTTCAGGGTGGTTTGAGGTCCATACTGCCGATAGGTCCAGGAGCCTCCCCCATATTCATTGATGGTTTGAGCTTCGAGTCCCTCCTCCAACACCAGTAGATACGAGACTCGGAAGTCCGGCTCCCCTGAGGTCTCTCGGACGAACCCTTTCGCCTCCAGGTCGGCGATAACCGTTCTTCGGATCTGAATCTCGATGGCCTGGTCCCGAACCTTGAGATCGATTCGCCTGCCCTCGGCAGGCATCCAGTCCCAGCTCCGCAATCCGGAGAAGTTGGTGTCGGGACTGTAGTCGTGCATGACCGAGATGGTGGTGCACCCGGTCATGAGAAGGGTTCCGGCGAAAAGAGCTAACGATCTTGTGAAGGCCATTGGGTAGTTCCGCGTCAATGTGTGAGAAAGATCATCTCTGGAGTGTTACCCACCGGATCGGTCTGCGTTCGGCTTTGTGTCCGGCCCGGACCACCGGCTCCGCTCCACCTGGCCAGGCCGCCTCGGAATCTGAAGGAGCCATCCCAACTCCGTGTAGAGTCGGAAATAGATCCCTTTGGTTTCCCGATCCCCGGACAAAGGAAGGTGAGGTCCGCTCGCATGGTCTCCAGGGCGCCCCCCGGGAGGTTGACCCGCACA
>CBDUAX010000647.1:0-2780 GCA_965365235.1 uncultured bacterium | reverse complement strand
GGAGGGGCCTCCCCCCCCTTCAGCGACGAATCGCCAGGTACTCCCGCCACCCTCCCCGGAGGGTAAATGCCTGCACTACCTCAAAAGGCTTGAGCAGCCTTTCCACGGCCGCCGGAAGGAGCTGGGGGTATGCCGGGTGCGGTGGGCCCACAGCCTCCTGTGACACCCGATCGGTACTCAGGAGCGAGAAGGCCAAAGGCCGGGGGGTCGCCTCCCCCGAGCCATCCACAAGGACATAAAGTCGGGCGCCCACTGAGGTGAGGTCGACAAGTCGCTGTACCAGAACCGACCGCCCCGCCGGGGAGAGGCGATCGAAGAGGTTCCAGGCAAGGACGATGTCGTAGAGGCGGTCTGACGGCGGCGGGAGTCCTTTCAGGGCCGCTGACCAGGATTCCCCCTTGGGGGGAGGCCCCCCAAGAAGGTCTGCAAAACGGATTCGACGGGCGAACCGGCTATAAAGCGCAAAGCTCTTCTCCGCACCGGCCCCCATGTCCAGAACCGCATGGGTCCCGTCCTCCGACACTCCAGAAAACAGGGCTGCAACCCCGGGGGCAGCCCGCTCAAATGGGACCGTCGGTTGCCCTATCGGGAGCGCGGCGGCTTCTTCCGGCGAGCCGCGCCTGATCTGGCGCAGCCAACTCACCTACGAAGTCGCCTTGTCCGCAGCACCGGGTTTTTCCGTCTTGCCGGAGTCATCCTTGTTCCCCTCCGGGTTTCCCTTGGTGGCCTCCTGGCCCTTCTTCGAGAAAGACGAGGATGAGGTTGGAGTGGCCTTGGGTGGGTTCGCCGTATCACCCATCTCCACACCGCCCCGGAACCTCGCTCCATCCTCCAGGACCACCCGAGCCGCAGTGATGTCCCCTTCGACATCCGCCGTGCTGCGAAGGATGATCTGCTCCTGAGCCCGAAGATCGCCATGTACCTCACCCTCCACAACGATTACCCGGCCAGAGATGTTGGCGTTGACCCTGCCTTCTTGACCCACGGTGACGGACTGCTGCTTGAGCTCGACGGACCCGTCGATGCGACCCTGGATCAGGAGGTCCTCATCACCGCTCACCTCACCCTTGATGGTGATAGAGCGACCGATGGTGGCCCGCTCCCCCGACCCACCGGTTGGCCTGTGGGTTTGACCAGGGGGTGTCGGGGACTGGGACGGTGATGGGTTCTGCCCCGGAGCAAGGGGGTCGTCCTTCTTCCACATGCGATGCCTCCTTGGTGAGATCTTCTCAAGGTGCATCCCCTTGGACTCCACCACAACAAAAACCGGAGAGTCAGCCTTCGTGTTGGCGAAGCAGCTACGGGGACGGGAGAGTTGGAAGAGGGTGCAACAAGCCTGCCACCGCGAGACCCCTTGCAGCACCGGAAAATCTCTTGGGCGGCGCTCTCTCCGGCTGCCCCGCTTCGAGACAGATGACCGGGAAGGGTACAGCGGGACAGGGCTTTCAGGAGAGGGTGGCTCAGGGGAGCGAGGTCCGGGAGCCGCACCTCGGGAGGCCCGGTGTTCAGGACGCCGAGAACCCCATTTTCTTGTGGGAGCCGTCGCAGAACGGTTTGTTCTCCGAGTGCCCACATCGACAGAGGGCTGCTCGGGTCTCCTTCACGGGCTCGCCTTCCGGCAGTCGGATTTCCAGGCGACCCTTCATGAAAAGGGGGCCGTTCTCTTCTACCCTAATCGTGTTCACGGGGGCCGGCTGTTCTTCTCTCCCCCCATCCCGCCACCGGAAGTGTAGTGCACCTGTCGGGCAACGTTCGATGACCTCGGAAATGTCTTCGGCAGCCGCCTTCTCCGGATCGATCCACGGTCGCTTCTCCGGATCGAACACCTGAGGGAGCCCCTGGACGCACGCTGCGGCATGGATACATCGGCCCATGTCATACTCGACGACCAGTTCAGGAGCCTCGTAGATACGGATCTTCTTCTTCAAAGGGACTTTCCTCTCTCCATCTCAAAGAACGCCGGTTCGGGGCGGGGGCCCTTGTTCTCCTCGAGGGCCCGCACCCGATGGAAGCTACGGTTCAAGCGAGGTTCGTGTATTGATCATGGAGGTAACAATACCCCCACGTTTCCCCAGCCTCTGCGCTCCGGATCAGGACATGGTCATGTTCCTCGGCATGTTTTCGGGCATGACGGTTCCGGGACGAATCGCAACAGCCCACGTGCCCGCAGTTGATGCACATTCGGAGATGGACCCAGGGTTCCCCCATGGCCAAGCACTCTTCGCACCCCATCACTTCGGCCGGGACTTCCAATATTCGGACACCCTGAAAATGTTCGCACCTTGGCATGTCGGAGCCTCCTGAAAGAAAACCAAGGGTACACCGGGTTTTCCAGACTGATCCGATGGGTGGTGTTCCCCGAGGATCTGAGGCCACCAAGGTCGTTGGCCCAAACCCGTCGGTCCCTCCCGCCAAGGTCTCTGCCCGCTATGGCTCTCCTTGCACTCAGCGGCAAAAAAAGGCAAGATGTCTTCCCCAGAAAGGCATTCCCGAAAAATTTTCGCCCTCGACGAACTTGTTTCCGCGAAAGGGCTCTGGGAAGAGCATGGATCGAAGGCTCGCTGCCATTCTCGCCATGGACATGGTGGGCTACTCGCGCCTCATGGAAGGCGACGAGGAGGGGACCCTCGCCCGTCAAACCGCCCACTTCCAGGAACTCATCAACCCAGGCATCTCCGAGCATAGGGGTCGGGTGGTCAAGACCACCGGAGACGGCCTCCTGGCCGAGTTCCCCAGCGCTGTAGACGCGGTGGAGTGCGCCGTTGAGATCCAGCGGCGAA
>CBDUAX010000646.1:0-2781 GCA_965365235.1 uncultured bacterium | reverse complement strand
GGCAGCATGCGCCAGTTCATCAATAAAGCATTCCCGTGGGTATGCACCCGTAAACTCACCCACCGAACGCCAGGCCCCCGTGGGGATTTGAGTACCGTCAAATGAACGCATGGTGCGGCGTTTGGGATTGGCCGGTGCCGGCGTTTCCCTTGCCGGCTTCCCCTTGGGGTGTGGACCGATGGAAGAAGAGGTGCCTCCGAACGTCGTCCTGATCTTCATGGATGACCTCGGGTTTGGAGATGTCGGAGTCTATGGCGGCACCGGCTACGGGACTCCCAATCTGGATCGGCTGGCCTCACAGGGCATGCGGTTCACGGACTTTTATGCCTCCCAGGCAGTTTGCTCGGCATCTCGGGCATCCTTGTTGACTGGCTGTTATGCCGAGCGGGTGTCCATCCTGGGTGCACTGTCGCCCTCCTCCGAGGTCGGGCTGAATCCGGAAGAAGAAACCCTGGCAGAGCTTTTGAGGGCCAGGGGTTACGCAACCGGCATCTTCGGAAAGTGGCATCTGGGTGATCAGCCCGAATATCTGCCGCTCCAGCACGGGTTCGACGAATACCTCGGGCTCCCCTACTCCAACGACATGTGGCCGGTGGAGTACGATGGCCGGCGGCTGGAAGAGGGAGGGAAGAGCCACCAACCTCCTCTCCCCCTCATTCGTGGGAATGAGACCGTTGAGTTCATCGAGGATTTCGAGGGCCAAGACCGGTTGACGACCCTCTTCACAGACGGGGCGGTGAGCTTCATCGAGCGAAACCGAGAACGGCCCTTTTTCCTCTACCTGGCGCACAGCATGCCCCACGTGCCCTTGGGGGTTTCGGACAAGTTCCGGGGTCGCTCGGACTTGGGCTTATTCGGCGATGTGATGGAGGAGATCGACTGGTCTGTCGGGCAGGTGATGGGAGCCCTGGACCAGGCCGGACTGGCGAAAAACACGCTGGTTTTCTTCACCAGTGACAACGGACCCTGGCTGAACTTCGGGGACCACGCAGGATCGGCGGGGCCGTTCCGGGAAGGGAAGGGAACGGCCTTCGAGGGGGGACCCCGGGTGCCGGCCATCCTTCGGTGGCCGGGCCACGTATCTCCTGGCTCCACCTTCACCGGGATGGCGGCGACCCTGGACATTCTGCCCACAGTGGTGGCTGTCGCTGGAGCGCCGCTTCCTGCCCTCCCCATCGATGGTTTGAATCTGCTTCCTGCCCTGACCCGAGACAGGGAGGAGAGCCCCCGATCCGAGTTCCTCTTCTATTACGGGGGGGAGCTCAGAGGCGTGCGGGAGGGTCGATGGAAACGGGTCTATGAGCATAGGACCCGGTCTTATCAGGGTGTGGAACCAGGAATGGGAGGAGTCCCCGGTCCCTATGCCTTCCCCACGGTTCCGGCGGCGTTGTATGACCTGCACTCGGACCCCGGGGAAACCACCGACGTGGCGTCGGAGCACCCGGAGGTGGTCGCCCGCCTGGACGCCCTGGCGGAGAAGGGTCGGGAGGCGTTGGGAGATCGGCTCCGGGGCCGGCAGGGTTCCGAGGTCCGGCCTCCCGGAAGGCGAAGTTTTCCAAGGGGCGACTCGCTAGAGCATCTGGCTATGGGAGCACCGGTTACGCTGAACCCCCCCCCGGATCCGCGATACCCGGGGAAGGGCCCGGCCTCTCTGACCGATGGGAGGTTGGGGACGCGGGACCACCGGGACGGATCTTGGCTGGGGTTCTCGGGGGTCGACCTTGCGGCCGTGGTGGAACTGGACCGCCCCCGAGCGCTCCGGAGCATCGGGGTGGATTGTCTCCGGGCGCAGGACGCCTGGATCTTCTTCCCCGTACTGGTGGAGTTTCAGGTATCCGCTGATGGGCGGGTGTGGAAGGAGTTGGGAAGCGTGAGGGAACCTGCGGAGCGGAACCCCGAGAAGGCCTCCAAACGCTTTCAGATCGTCGTCCCCCAAGAAGTAGGTCCGGTGAGGACGATCCGAGTGGTCGCCCGGAATCACGGGGCTCTGCCCCACTGGCATCCCGGCGCCGGTGAAGATGCGTGGCTGTTCGTGGATGAGGTTGTGGTGGAATAATCCGGAGTTCGATCCACCAAAGGATCGAGGGGGGATCGGCAAGCCGCCGATCCCCCCTCTTCATTCTCTGGGGCATTTCGGAGGTGCCCGCTACTCCAACATCGCCGAGTACACTCTTCCGAACCGATCCGTCGCTTCTACCCTGATCTCTCTGGCGTCCTCGGAGATAGGGGCGTAGAAGAGATGTTCGATGGTATAGGGGTCCACCCAGGTGCGTCGTGGCGGAAGGTCGTCCCCTCGATGGAGGATTTCGCTCCAGGGATCTGTCCCCACTCTCCTGGCCATCTCTCCCCGGCGGTCACCGTTTTCGTACCACACCACCGTCCAATCGGGATCCCAGTCCCATACGTTTGCGACGATCTCGTCCGGTGCGGTGGGATCCGCCCCACGGGGGTAGACCCTGAGCTGGTGGTCGAAGCCGTGCCCGGTGCTTTTGTACCGCCAGGTGATCTCCTCCCCCCTGGCTTCATAGACCGCGTACCCGTTGGGTGTACCGTCTCCGCAGATGGGCCCCGTCCACCATCCCCCACAGACTGCACCGATCACCTGTTCGTGGGTTCCGCCCTCGAATACGTGTTCGTTCTCATGGGTGTGTCCCGTGAGGATATGGGCCTGGTACGGCTCCAGCAGCCGGTACAACATCCTTCGATTCGAGACGGAGATGGTGGGGGAGGGGTGTTCCTGGCCCAGGCGCCCATGGCGGCCACCCAGGACTGGGATGTGGC
>CBDUAX010000645.1:0-2785 GCA_965365235.1 uncultured bacterium | reverse complement strand
TCACGGGCGCTGGGGCACGATCCATGACTCACGACGATCGCGGGCCTCACTTTGCCCCCCTTTAGCAAGACCTTGCCCGCTACAGGCGGCCGGCAGCCGACCCTCCGCGTCCCAGCACCTCCGGACCCTGGCCGGGATACAGAGTGAGGTCTCACTCGATGTGTCCGGGGACCTCTCTCTCGGAGGGGTCTTCGATGCCCTGGAGGCCAGCTACCCCATGCTTCGGGGAACCATCCGAGACCATAAGACGAAAGAACGTCGGCCCTTCCTCCGATTCTTTGCCTGCCAGCAGGACCTCTCCCACCAATCCCCTGAAGCCTCCCTCCCCCAGCCGGTCGAGGCCGGGATCGAGCCTCTCCTGGTCATTGGAGGGATCGCCGGGGGGTAGAGCGGCTGAAGAGCTTCGCCCCGGACAACGGCTAAAGGTAGGGAGGAAACCGGACGACCCTGGGGGTTGGACCGTTGGGGACCGATCGACCGCCTTGCACAGATGCCGATCACGGGTGCAGCTTTAGATATCACAAGTGATCGACACCGAAGGGCCCGGAAGGGTCTCCATCGGTCCCGGACAAGCCCCCGAATTGGCGGGAGCTTGCCTTTTCTTGTCTTCGTGAAGGGCGTTCCGGCGTGAAACCAGGCCTCCGCAACCGGGTGGAACCATGAGGCGATTGCTGTTCCTGGCAGCCATTGTCCTCCTGCTCGTAGGGGCAGTGCGTCCCGTGGTGGCGCCCACGGCCTTTTCCGACGGCGCGATTCCTCCGGCCGGTATCCGGGAGCTCATAGCCCGCCCGGATCTCCGGGCGGACCCCAGAGTCCGGGCGTTCCTCCAGGCTTATGGACCCCTCTTGGATGAAGTGACCTTCCTCGAGGACGATGCCGTCTTTTCTGTCGGGGGGAAGGCCATCCTTTTCCAGGATGGGAAGATGCTGGGGGAGGAAAGACTGAACGAGGCGGAGCAGCACGATCCTTTCTTCTACCCCTACTCCCTTGACCCCCTGAGCGAACCCCTTCGCCCGGACGACAACCCGGTCAGGTCCACCGATGTGCTGGAGCTCCTCTTCGGCCGAACCGAGTCGGAAATCCGGCGGCGTTGTGAATCGGTCAAATTCCTGGACCGCCGCCTCTTTTTGAACTCCATGGCCGTGGAGCCGCTCCACGCAGTGGGATATTCTGGCGGCGGTTAGGCTAGACCCGGATGTGGCCGGCTGGATTGAAGGGCTGGACATCGCCTTCTCCTTCATGGACAAGGGGATCGCCGGCTCCACGAGCCGAAGCTACCATGCCTGGGGGCTGGCGGTGGATCTCGTGCCCGAGTCATACGGGGGGAAGCAGGTGTACTGGCGGTGGAGCCGGGTCTTCAACCGGGAGGACTGGCACCGGACCCCCCTGGCCGAACGGTGGAGCCCACCCCGTGCCGTCGTCGAAGCCTTCGAACGTCACGGATTTGTCTGGGGCGGGAAGTGGGCCCACTTCGACACCATCCACTTCGAGTACCGCCCGGAAATCCTCGCCTACAACCGGTTGTTGGCGAACTGAGGCCAACAGGGTCCCCAACCGACTCCCCGCTGAGATCTTCCTGAAGCAGGCCACCCTGGACTTCTCTTTCCTCCCTCCCTCTAGGTAATGCGTGTTTGACATAATGTTAAATCTACTTGACAAAATGTAAAAAGAGATTTACCTTCGGATCGTAGGGGGTTTTGCCGTACCGAACCAGGGAGCCAGAGCCATGAGCCTGATTGGGTTGAGCCAGACACGGAAGCGAGGATGGATGGCACTGACGATCTGGTGCCTGGTTGGCGTGGGGTTCTTCATCACATTCTTCGGTGGAACCGGCGCCACCGGGTTCGCCACCGATGGGCCCCGGCACCTTCTTGGGGCCAGCTTTCTGGGGGTTGGGTTTGTCGCCTATTGGCTCCTGCTTTGGATTACCCGAAAGGGCGAAGGCGGCGCCCCACCCTTCGACGAGCGGGATACCCTCATCGTGGCCCGTGGGAATCAGGTGGCCCTGGTCGTGGTGCTTCTGTGGGTATACCTCCTCACCATTGGCCTCTGGACGGTATTCGAATCGGCGGGGCAGGTTCCCGTGGGGTGGATGTGGTTCCTGGCTTACGGGAGCGTGATCGTGGCCTTCGTGGTCTCGTCGGGTGTTTCGTTGATCCTGGACAAGGGGATGGGTGGAAATGGGTGAGGGGCTGATCAGGAACCAGATCCGTCGTCTCCGTTTCGATCACGACGAGATGACCCAGCAGGAGTTGGCCGAGAGGGCTGGATGCACCCGTCAGACCATCGGAGCCCTGGAGGGTGGCGGATACGTGCCCTCCCTGGCCCTGGCGTTCAGGATCTCCAGGGTGTTCGGTTTGGAGGTGGAGGACGTCTTTCAGTTCGAGGCGTGAGGGTTCTCCACGAAAGAGCGGGGGTTTTTCCCCGAAGGAGTTTTCCCTCCCCAACCGCCCCCTGTTGCGACCCACCCCACTCTCACACCACTCTATCCTATCTCCAACACAACCGGACGGCTCTCCAGCCGACCACCCAACCTCATGAGAGGGAGCTTTTCCCATGAGAAGATGGATCTTTGGATTTTCGCTCCTGGCCCTGGGGGTCTACCCGGGCTCCGCCCAGGAAACCGACGACACCCGGATGCTCTCCCAACCGGCCATCAGCCAAGCCCACATCGCCTTCGTATACGATGGCGATCTCTGGCTCGCCAACCGGGATGGTTCGGATGCCCGTAGGGTCACCACCCACCCCGGCAACGAGGGGAGTCCCCGGTTCAGCCCCGACGGCA
>CBDUAX010000644.1:0-2790 GCA_965365235.1 uncultured bacterium | reverse complement strand
CCGCCTGCTGTCCGATCCGGCGGTAAGGGAAGGCTTTGCCATCATCGAGGCCTTGGAGCCCACGACCATCGAGGATCTCATTCGTTTGAACGAGATCCCTGCTCCGCCCTTTTTGGAGGAGGCCCGAGCCCGGGCGTATGCCGATCTCCTCAGGGCGGCGGGTGCGGATTCGGTGAAGCTGGATGAGGTCGGGAATGTCCTGGCCTTCCGGGGTGGGGCCGGGGGGGGCGGACGAACCATCGTCCTCGGGGCCCACCTGGACACGGTGTTTCCCGAGGGAACGGATGTGACGGTCACAGTACGGGGGGACACCCTCTTTGCCCCGGGAATCGGAGACGATACTCGTGGCCTCATCGTGGTCCTTACGGTCCTTCGAGCCATGGAAAGAGCGGGAATCGAGACTCAGTCCGACCTCATCTTTCTCGGGAGCGTGGGGGAGGAGGGTCTCGGCGATCTGAAGGGGGTAAAGCACTTCTTTCGGGAGGGCGGAATTCCGGTTGACGCCTTTATCGAGGTCGATGGTGGCGGCATTGCCGGGATCGTGAGCATGGGCCTGGGATCGGTTCGGTATCGCGTAACCTTCAAGGGGCCCGGAGGCCATTCGTGGGGTGCCTTCGGTCTGGGAAATCCCGCTCACGCCCTGGGCCGGGCCATCGAGGCGTTCGCCACGGTCGCGGATTCTTTGACGGAGTCCGGCCCTCGAACCAGTTACAATGTGGGTAGGATCGGGGGGGGTACCTCCATCAACTCCATCCCTTTCGATGCCTGGATGGAAGTCGACATGAGATCGGAGAGTCCAGGGAGCCTGGAGGTCATCGCAAAAGCCTTCGAAGGGGCGATGGAGCGAGCGCTGGAGGAGGAAAACAAGGTCCGACGGGAGGGCCCACCGTTGGAGCTGGTCTTGGACAGGATTGGGAACCGACCCTCGGGCGAAACCGATCCTGCCGCTCCCCTGGTCCAGCGGGCCATGGCGGCCACCAGGCACTTCGGAGAAGAGCCCCGACTTTCCCGGTCCTCCACCAACTCCAATATCCCTATCTCTTTGGGGATTCCGGCCATCACCATTGGCCGCGGAGGGGTGGGAAGCGACAACCACTCCCCCACCGAGTGGTGGGCCAATATCGACGGGCATCTGGGGATCCAGCGGGCACTCCTGATCCTGGTGGCCGAGGCTGGCTTGGGTGGGTGAAGAACACAAGCCATCAAAAGGGGGCCGACCCTATGGATCCAGGTCGGCCCCCTTTCTGTCCTTCACCCTACCCTGCCGCGCCGTCCAAAGCTCCTTGGCGGGGTCTGCGTCAGGAGCCACCGCCAAGCCGGTAAGACGACCTTCTCCTTCTAAACCCAGCCCTTCTTCCGGAAGTCGCGAAGGGTATCGGCGAACCGCTCCATCTCGCTTGGGAGGCCGAATGACAGACGGTTATGGTCGAGCATGGGAGGGAACGGCCGGCCCACACGCACCCCGGCCTCGGCCATCCGATTGATGTAGGTCCTCAGATCGCCCGAGATCCTGTGCATGACGAAGTTGGTGTGGGATGCCAGGTACTCCAACCCGAGTTCGTCCAGGACCTCGTACGCCATCTGCCGGCTCTTGAGGTTGGAGGCCACGCTTTTTCCGACCCACTGGTCGTCTCCAAGGGCCGCCGAGCCCGCTACCAGGGCAAGATGGTTCGTATTGGGCCCGGGGGCGAAGGACCTCAGGCGCCGGGCAGTCTCCGGATGAGCCACCGCATACCCCAGTCGCATCCCTGCCATGCCGTATACCTTCGAGAAGGTACGGGCAACCACCACATTGGGGTTTTCCCAGGCGATCTTGTCCAACGAGTAGTAGCTGGGGGAGTTCACAAACTCGAAATAGGCCTCATCCACCAGGAAGTGAACGTTCTCCCCTGCCCTTCGGATCCAACTCTCCACCTGGTCCACCGGTGTCAAAGAGCCGGTGGGATTGTTCGGGTTGCAGATATAGGCCAGGACCGGATCATCGGAGTTTCGGCTGGCCTCCTCCATGGCCGTGAGGTCATGGGCAAAGTTGGAAAGGAGGGGAATGGCCCGGACGTCGACCCATGGATGGGGTTCCGTGTATTCGAAGACGTCTTCGTAGGTCGGCGTGGGCGAAACCAGACGAAGGCGAGGATCCATGAGGGCCTGAACCCCCATCTGGAGGACCTCCGTCGATCCGTTGCCCAGGACGATCCCTTCGGTTGGGACACCATGCTTCTCTGCCAGCGCCGTCGACAGAGCCCTCCGAGATGCTCCAGGATATCGGTTCGCGTCGGAGATCCCCTGGACGATTGCCTCCTTCGAGGCCGGGGGAATGCCGAGGGCATTTTCGTTCGAGCTAAGGCGGATGGACCCGTCGGCCTGGGTCTTCGGGCCAGGGCCCCAAAGGGTCTCGGCGCGGAGGCCGGTGGGGAGGATGGCCGGGGTCCCCAAAGCGAGGACGCTATTCCGCAGGAAGATTCTCCGTTTCATACTGCTCTCCTTCCAGTCTTTGACATCTCTCTCGGAACCCCGTTAGCGAAGGGTGGTTTCCCGAACGTTGCTCAGGAAGATCCCGTTGAACACCAGGGGGAATGTCTCGTGGGTTTGGCCTCTATAGGTGACCTGGGGGCCGAACAGGTAGAGAGTTCCCTCTCCCACCCTCGCTTCCACCAGGGCGGCACCTCCTTCGAGGTTCTCCTGCCCCCAGGCCCAGCCGCTCCTGAGGGGTGTCGTGTCGGAAAAACCGCCCAGGACCTTGATCCCCGGCGCCCCGGGTAAAACCGAAAACACCGGGCTCCGAGCGAAGTT
>CBDUAX010000643.1:0-2792 GCA_965365235.1 uncultured bacterium | reverse complement strand
GTCGAACCGGCCGGATCTCTCACCCTCTCCTTGAGGGAGACCACAAGGGGGGGGTGGCGGGGTTACGACGTGAGGGGGCAGGCGTGGGGCCGGGCACGGGTCAGAGTGGCCTATTCCGACGGGACCACGCAGTTCATCCACTACAAGGTCATCAAACCCCAAGATGAGGTGGTGGCGGACATGGGCCGCTTCCTCACCACCGAGGCCTGGTACGAAGACCCTGACGATCCATTCGGCCGGAGCCCATCCGTCATCACCTACGACTACGACGAGAGAACCCAGGTACTCGAGGACAGCCGGGCTTGGGTAGCCGGCCTGGGGGACGAAGGGGGCGGCGGCGCTTGGCTTGCGGCCAGCATGAAGCAGCTGGTTCGACCCGATGCCGGCGAGTTGGAGAAGATCCAACGTTTCGTGGACGAGGTGGTCTGGGGCGGGCTCCAGTACGCCCAGGGGGACCGGATGTATGGGGTCCGGAAGAGCATGTTCTACTACGAGCCGGACAGCATGCCTCCGGGCACGTACAGGAGCGAAGTTGGATACGGAGGATGGTCCAGCTGGGACAAGAAAGAGGCCATGTCCGTGGGCCGCTCCTACAACTACCCTCACGTGGCAGCCCTCCACTGGGTCCTCTACAGGTTGGCCAGGAATCAAGAGGGGCTTGTGACCAACCACGGGTGGGACTGGTACCTGGAACGGGCCTACCAGACAGGGGAGGCAATGATCCGGCACGCACCCCATTACGCCCAATTCGGGCAGATGGGGGGCACCGTATTCCTCCTCATCCTCCGGGACCTTCACCTTGAAGGATGGAACGAGAAGGCGGCGGCGTTGGAGGCCGCCATGAAGACCAGGGCCGAGGTCTGGCGTTCTTTGGGCTACCCCTTCGGGAGCGAGATGCCCTGGGACTCCACCGGGCAGGAGGAGGTGTACGCATGGAGCCGGTACTTCGACTACGACGAGAAGGCCACGGTGACACTGAACGCCATCCTGGCCTACATGCCCACGGTTCCCCATTGGGGTTACAATGGCAGCGCCCGCCGGTACTGGGATTTCCAGTACGCTGGGAAACTCAGAAGGGTGGAACGGCAGCTGCACCATTACGGATCCGGCCTGAACGCCATCCCCGTCCTTTCGGAGTATCGGGACCATCCAGAGGATTTCTATTTACTCCGGGTCGGGTACGGGGGCCTGATGGGAGCCATCGCCAACATCACAGAGGACGGATTCCCACCGGCCGCCTTCCACTCGTTTCCCTCGACTCTCCGGATCGACGGAATCACCGGGGACTACGGCCCAGGGTTCCTTGCCCACGCGATCAACACCGGGACGTACCTGGTTCGGCACCCTGAGTTCGGATGGCTTGCCCTGGGCGGGAACATCACCGCGGCCGGCGATGTCGTGCGGGTGCGACCCCTGGACTCGGCTCGCTCACGAGTCTACCTGGCCCCCCTGGGGTTGTGGCTCACACTGGAGTCGGGAAGGTTCGAGGAGATTGAGCTCGGTCCGGATGGGGTCCGCCTGACCCTCTCACCGAGAACACCCCACTCATCCACCGCGCGATTAAGGGTGCAACAGCCCTCAGGTGTGGGGGGGTTGGGTCGGTTCGTGCCGGAGGGGGGCTTTGAGGCAACCCGAGGCGCCTTCCTCATTCGGCTGAGTGACGAGGCCACCCAGGTGATCCTCCGGGAAGGCGCCGGTTGACCGGAAATGGACCGGAGCCTTTCCTCACCGCCTCCAGAGTGTGGATCCAGGAGAAGGAACTCCTTTGACCCCCCGTCGAGACGGAATCCGACATGATTGACTACTCGCCCCTGGAAGCCTGGTTTGTCACCGGCAGTCAGCACCTGTACGGGCCTGAAACCCTGGACCAGGTCAACCTGAATGCTGCCAGCGTCGTGGACGGTTTGAACGGAGTGTCCTCTCTCCCCGTCCGCATTGTCTTCAAGCCGGTGGTCACAACGCCGGAGGAAATCGGTCAGCTCCTGGGGGAGGCAGACGCGACCCCAAACTGCCTTGGGGTCATGGTGTGGATGCACACCTTCAGCCCTGCCAAAATGTGGATCGGAGGCCTGACCCAGCTTCGAAAGCCCCTTTGTCACCTACACACCCAGTTCAACAGGGATATCCCCTGGTCCACCATCGACATGGACTTCATGAACCTGAATCAGTCGGCCCATGGGGGCAGGGAGTTCGGGTTCATCTGCTCCCGCCTGAGGCTGAACCGGAAGGTGGTGGTGGGTCACTGGGCGGAGCCCGGAGTCCAGGAACGACTGGCCGTTTGGCTCCGAGCTGCAGCAGCATGGCACGACAGTCAGCGAATGAAGATTGCCCGCATCGGTGACAATATGCGGGAGGTCGCGGTGACCGATGGGGACAAGGTCGAGGCTCAACGGCAGATGGGGTATGCCGTGAACGGTTACGGCGTGGGAGACCTTGTGGAACAGGTGGAGGCTGCGGAAGAGCCCGCCATCGAAGCCCTTTTGCGGGATTACGCCTCCCGATACTCCCTTATGCCGGAACTGAAGAGAGGCGAAGCGGGACACGGCTCCCTCCGGGATGCGGCCCGAATCGAGGCGGGCCTCCGTTCGTTCCTGGAGCAGGGGGGCTTTTCGGCGTTCACCGACACCTTCGAGGACCTACACGGGCTCCGCCAGCTTCCCGGTCTCGCAACCCAACGCCTCATGGCCGAAGGCTACGGATTCGGGGCGGAAGGCGACTGGAAGCATGCCGCCCTGGTCCGTTCCATGAAAGTCATGGCTCATGGCCTCCCGGGCGGGACGACCTTCATGGAG
>CBDUAX010000642.1:0-2793 GCA_965365235.1 uncultured bacterium | reverse complement strand
TCCCCGAACATGGCCCCCTCGATCTCCGTCCGAAGGTCCCTGACCTTCTTCACCAGGGCCAACTCCTTCTCCCATTGCTCCTGCAGTTCCTTCAGCTCTACCTCGAGCTTGGCTTTTTCTTCGGCGATCTCGCCGAGCCGTTCCGAGTGGTCGGCCCCCAGTGCGGCCTCCCGTTCCAACACCCGGGCTTGGACCCCCAAGTCGTCGAGACGGCGTTGAGCTGCTTCTACCGGGGCAGGCGTGGACCCTTGGCCCAGGGCCAGGCGGGCGCAGGCCGTGTCCAGGACGCTGACCGCTTTGTCGGGAAGCTGCCTCTCCGAGAGGTACCGGGCCGACAGATGCACCGCGGCTTCCATCCCCTCGTCCAGGATCCGGACCCCGTGGTGAACCTCCAAGCGGGGGACGACGCCCCTCATCATCACCTTGCAGTTCTCCTCCTCCGGTTCCTCTACCTTCACCAGCTGGAAGCGACGGGCCAGGGCCGGGTCCTTCTCGAAGTATTTCTTGTACTCCGACCAGGTCGTGGCTGCGACGGTCCGAAGTTCTCCCCGGGCGAGAGCCGGCTTGAGGAGGTTGGCGGCGTCTCCTTGGCCGGCGGGGCCACCCGCACCGATCATGGTGTGGGCCTCGTCGATAAAGAGGATGATGGGCGATGGAGAGGATTTCACCTCCTCGATCAGGCCTTTCAACCGGTTCTCGAACTCCCCTTTCACTCCGGCACCGGCTTGCAGGAGGGCCAGGTCCAGAGAGCGAAGTGTGACGTTCTTCAACACATCTGGAACGTCACCCTCGGCCACCCTCATGGCGAATCCCTCGACTACGGCTGTCTTTCCGACACCGGCCTCCCCAACCAGAATGGGGTTGTTCTGCCGGCGGCGCGTCAGGATATCCACGACCTGCCGGATCTCGAAATCTCGTCCCAGGACCGGGTCCAGCTGACCCTCCTTGGCTCTGGCTGTGAGGTTCCGGGTGTACTGGTCCAGTTTTGCGGTACTCACCGGCCCGCCGGTGGCGGCGTCCCGGGCTCCCGCCGGTGCGCTCACGGTTTCTTCGTCGGACCCGTCTACGATTCCGGCGAACTCCTTCCTGAGTTTCTCCCCCGAGATCTTGTCGAATTCGGGACTGATGGAGCTGGCCAGACGGCTCAGATCGGCACTGGATGTGAGGGCCACCAAAGTGAACCCGGTTCGAATCTGCGAAGCTCCGTGCTCCAGAGACCCGAATTGCCATCCGTGAGAAAGCATCTCTACGAGTGTGGGACTCAAGGACGGTGTCCGGGCGTTCCCGGTCTTCAATCCATCCAAGCTCTTGTCCAGATCAGCCGTGAGTCTCGATCGGTCCACGCCGAAATGGTGGAGGATGAGCGTTGCATCCCCCTCGTTGTCGTCCAGGAGCTTCCTGAGGAAGTGTTCCACCTCTACGTCGTAGTGGGTCCGGCCGACACAAAGACCCGCCGCATTCTCAACCGCACTCCGGGCACGAGGGTTGAGCCTGGAAATGAGAGATCGCATGTCCGGATTCATGGGTACCGTTCCCTTCTAAAGGGTCAAGGTCGTCTGGTCGGCGTCCCGGTCGAAGGGGCGCGTCTGTATCCAGGTGCACCAGCCCAGCGGCGTGGTGCTCTCACTCTCAACACCCAAAACCACCGGGGGCACATCTTCCTTTGCGAGGATCAGCTGGAGCTCGAAGTCGAACTGGCCGTCGCTGAAGAAGGTCGTGAGCGTTTTGAGAGCTCTGTGACTTTCTCCACCGGGGAGGAAGTCATCGTACCGGGTTCTTGGGAGCGGTCCAATCTTGACTCGGACCCGGGCTTGGGGGTCCCAGAACTCATCTCCAACAACCGTCTGCTCTCCCAGCCGTGGGGAGAACTCATTCATCTCGTCATCCAAGCGAACCTGGGACTCTTCTGTGAGTGTGTACCACCCTCCCACAAACTGCTCGATTTCTGCGGGGACCTGGAAGTAGTCTTCGAGGATCCTTTGGAGGGCCGCAGCATTCCTTTGCTGGAGCCCCAGGAGCCCGGAATAAAACAAGAGGTCTTCGTCCGGTACCTCAAGGCGCCCACGCAGGTCTTTGTTTCGGAGACCGATGAGTTCCAGGAGCCTGGTGGAAACCGGGTCCACCTCCCCCCGCTCAAAGGGGGCGTAGAAACGACCCTTTTCCATTGCCCGATAGAAGAAGGAGGTGAGGCGGTGCTGGAAGATATCGAGGAAAGCCCGGAGAGGATTGGTTTCCTCCCGGTCCATGGCGCGTACCTGCCTTGAATAATGCAACGGCAGTACGCCCTGATTTCCCACCAAACCGAAGAAGTTCACTTCGAGGGTGGGTTGTTCGTCCCCCTCCCATGCCAGATTCTGGACCTCCCCCGGAGGAAAAGCCAGGCTGGGGTTCGCGCTAAAGCGGATCGTTTCTTCTGTCGGGATGGCAAACTCCCCCACACCCTCGTGCCGGGGACGCAAGAGGCGCATGAGCCGAACGACCTGGAAGAAGTCGAACGATTGGGCATCGGTTCGGAGGGCCTCTTCCAACTCCCTCAACTCTAGAGGAGTGGTCTCATTCCTGCTCTCGGTAGCCATTCTTTGAGGGTATAGCTCCGTTGCTTCGAGCGCACTCTCGCCACTAGCTGGGAGAAGCTGTTCATGGTGGAGTACAACCCGAGGAAGTGTTCAAGGATGCTCGCGAAAAGGTAGATCCCACCGCCGGAGTAGTAGTCTTCATCGAAATCCATGATGACCCTTCGACCACGAGCGAAGCTCAGACCGTGCTCCCCTCTTACCCGAGCGAAGGCAGGTT
>CBDUAX010000641.1:0-2793 GCA_965365235.1 uncultured bacterium | reverse complement strand
CTCCGGCCCCTGGCGCGGCCGATCCCGCCCCGTTGGACCCGTCCATCGAATCCTTGTCTCCGGCTCAACCCTCCGACACGGTGCCTGACGTGGATTCGGTTCGGATCGAAGCGCCTCCGCCCCCTCCGGCACCGGTATTCGAATCCTGGGCCGACTCGATCCTCTCCACCCTCAGCCTGAGAGAAAAAGCCGGCCAACTGATGATGCCGTGGGTCCTCTCGGATTTTGCCCCCGAAGGGTCCAGGAGTAGCGACCGCATCGTGGAGATGGTGGAGGAGCAGGGCATCGGCGGAGTGATCTTCTCCGTCGGGTCCCCCACCGACGGGGCGGCCAAAGCCAACGACCTACAGTCCAGGGCCCGGGTCCCCCTTCTGGTAGCTGCGGATCTGGAACGGGGAGCAGGGTATCGTTTCCGGGGCGCGGTTTACCTCCCCGGGGCCATCTCTCTTGGCGGGGCCACGGAGTTCCCCTCCCTTATGGCCGTCGGGGCAACGGGTGACGTCGGGCTGGCCCGGGAGATGGGCCGGATCACGGCTCGAGAGGCCAGGGCTCTTGGAATCCACACCCCCTTTGCCCCGGTGCTGGACGTCAACAACAATCCAGAGAACCCCATTATCAACGTCCGGTCCTTCGGCGAGGACCCCCACGAGGTTGCCCGGTTGGGTGTGGCCTTTTCTCGAGGCGCACAAGAAGGGGGGGTGATCGCCACCGGAAAACACTTCCCTGGGCACGGAGACACGGAGGTCGACTCCCATCTGGACCTCCCCGTGATCCGGGTGGCCCGAGAACGCCTCGATGCCGTGGAGCTCCTCCCTTTCCGCACGGCCATCGACTCCGGTCTCGGGGGGATCATGACGGCCCACATCACGGTCCCGAACCTGGACGGAGGGGATAACCTTCCCGCCACAATTTCCAAGGGAATTCTCACCGATGTGTTACGGGAGGAGATGGGTTTTCAAGGCCTGATCTTCACCGATGCCATGGACATGTTGGCCATCGACCGTCGATTTCCCAGAGGCGAAGCTACGGTGCGGGCTATCGAGGCTGGCGCCGATGTGATCCTCATGCCCCCTGACGTAGAATCGGCCATCGTCGCTCTCGTTACCGCGGTGGAGGAAGGGAGGGTTTCCGAAGCTCGGTTGGACGAATCGGTTCTGCGTGTTCTCCGTGCCAAGGAGGAGATGGGAGTTCATGAGGAGCGGACGGTGCCCATTTCCCAGGTGAGCCGAGTCGTAGGGATTCCGGAGCATGTGGCTGTGGCCCAGGAGATCGCCGATCGCTCTCTCACCCTTCTCCGGAACGACCGGAACCTCCTCCCTCTCCTTGGCACTCGGAGCGCCCGGGTCTTCTCGGTCAGCTTCCGGAGGCCCTCGGATCTCCTTGCAGGCCGCTACCTCAACGCAGGCCTCCGGGAGAAATATCCGCGACTGGTCACGGCACAATTGGACGTCGACACGCCTCCAGAGCAGTACGATGCCCTTCTCCGTCGTGCCCGGAGCAGTGACCTGGTTGTGGTGTCCCTCTATGTCTCTGTTGTGTCTTCCTCGGGGAGCGTCGCCATTCCAGAGGAGACCGCAGCCTTTATCCAGGAGCTGAAGGCTGCGGAGATCCCTCATGTGGTGGTGTCTTTCGGGAATCCCTACCTCCTCTCGGAGTTCCCCGAAGCCCAGGCGTATCTCCTCGCCTGGAGCAGCACCGAGGTGACGCAGCGGGCCGTGGCCAAGGCCCTGTTCGGCGAAATCGCCATCCAGGGAAGGACACCCACCCGCATCCCGCCCGAATTCGAGATCGGGGATGGGATCCAATTACCTCCCAGAGGCTTTGAGCGGAATGATTGAGGTGCCCGGCTGCACCACCAGATGTGGTTGGAATTTCTTGCCCTCGGTGGGTCGGACCCTGACCGTCCTTCTCCCAGCCCTGACCTTCCTGGGATGTGCTGCCGGGGCCGGTCCCTTATCCGCCCCTGCCCGGGGGTCTGGGGCCATCGCCCCCCTTGGCGAAGAAGGCCGGGAATGGGTGGACCAGACGCTAGGCTCTCTGACCCTCCGGGAAGCCATCGGCCAGCTCATCATCCCCTGGATGCCCGGCGCGTACACCTCCACCTCCGGTCCTGAATTCCAGGAGTACGCCAGGTATGTGGAGGAGGCCGGGATCGGAGGCGTGTCCATCTCCATCGGCCTGCCCCACTCCTATGGCGCCAAACTCAATGCCCTCCAGGCTCTGGCGAAAGTCCCCCTCCTGGTGACCTCCGATTTCGAGAACGGGGGCCCCGGGATGAGGATCAACCATAGCTACGCCCTTCCCACCCTCTTGTCCCAGGGCGGTGGGACCTCATTCCCCCCTACCATGGCGTTTGGGGCCATTGGGGAGGATCGGTTCTCCCATGAGTACGGACGCATCACTGGGCTGGAGGCACGGGCGGTGGGCGTCCACCTCAACTTCGCCCCTGTCCTGGACGTCAACTCCAATCCGCTGAATCCCGTCATCAACACCCGATCGTTCGGAGAGGACCCGGAGGTCGTCGCTCGTCTCGGCGCAGCGTACTTGGCCGGGGCCAGGGCCGGAGGGATCCTCACCACCGCCAAGCATTTCCCTGGTCATGGCGACACCCAGACCGATTCCCATGTGGCACTTCCTGTCGTGGCGGCAGACCGGGCCAGGCTGGAGGCGCTGGAGCTGGTTCCTTTCCGCCGGGCCGTGGAGGAGGGTGTGGACGCAGTGATGACGGCTCATGTCGCGGTCCCGGAGATCCTCGGAGAGGAGGGGCCACCCGCGACCCTGTCCCCCTTCTTT
>CBDUAX010000640.1:0-2798 GCA_965365235.1 uncultured bacterium | reverse complement strand
GGGCCAACCAGTCTGTTGGTCCCCATCTGCTTTTGAGGCAGTATCGCCTGCCAAGGAGGATCAGGATGCGTGTCAATTTGGTCTCCGCTCTCGTCTTTTTGGTCGCTGTGACCACCGGCTGTGATCGAGACAACCCCATGTCGGCGATCGACGATCCCACCCCGAGCATGAGCCTCGACGAGGAGTCCTGGACCCTGACCACCTATTTCTGGGATGAGGGCTGGGTCCGCCAGACCGCGATAGACGGAGCCTATCTGCCAATGGACCTCCGAATCGGATTCAACGCCCACAATTGGGACCCTTACCCAGCCTTCTCGGCTGAGGTCGATAACTTCCGTGCCTTTGGAGACATCGATCTTCCGGAGGGGGTGATCGAGGACTTCTCCACTGGGTTGATCGGGTCCATCTGGGACCAAGGCGGTGGAAACTGCGCGTCCGGCCTGGGAGCCACCGCCTGCGTGGATGAGGGGAGGGGGGTGTTGGTCGCCGACGTACCGGAGGCCACAGCTTTTTGGAACATCGTCAGCTTGAACACGGAGTTGGTCGTGCACGGGGAGTTCGATGTGCAGGTGGACTTTGTGCTCGATTCTGAGTTTCACACCCCCCCTAGGGGCAGAAAGAATCTGATGCTTTGTGTCTGGGATGAGTTCTTCCATTCCTCCATCTGCACCGAGATTGATTCCGGGTTCTACGAAACCTGGAAGGGGCTCGATGGGACTGCCGAACCTTATCCTCTGGGGTTTGCGGTCGGGCGGACATTCACCGACCATACGGAGGGTAAGCTCCGAATCACACGAACCCCGACCCAAAAGGGTCCGGTCGAAGAATCCGTCGCGGGCAACGGGTCCTTTACCACGGAGGATGGAGTTTGGCGTACGTTCCCCTTCACGGCCCGACGCCACGCCGACGGGACCGTGGCCGGCCAATGGGAGCGGATCACCCGTCCCGAGGGGAACGCAGCTGATTCAAAGAGCCACGGCGTCGTCACCTGCTTCTCCATAGTAGGGGACCAGGCCTGGCTCGGCGGCTTTGCGACCGGTGGGCTCTATACTGGCCCAGCCGACGGAGTGTCCTGGCGGGTGGTGGACCATGGCTCAGGAGGTTCGGCGATTCCCGACCAGATCAGCCTCCAGCGGATCGGCCAGGACAAAAGCGCTCCCGCCGCGTACTGCGCGGGGATGCCGGAGAAGCCCACTCCCATGTTTGACGTGGAGGCCGGCAATATCCGAATCAGGCATTGATCGCTTGATTCGCCTCCACCACACCCGGCGGATTCTCATGAAGCATCCGAGGAGAATCCCTCCTTGGGCGGCTCCTACGGGGGCCGCCTTCCTTATCTGCAAACGAGCCAACTGCCGGGCGGGCACGCGGCTGAGTACGGGTTGCCACGGGAGGCGGGCCGGTCCAAGGGGCAGCATGATACCGACTCATCCACGCACTGGCGGCGAAGTGGCGAAACGGGGCCGAAATCCAAGAGACCTGCGGGTCTATCGCAGACCCACAAAAAAACCACCGAAAAGCCGAAACCCTGCTTCGGCCTAAACCGTTGCAGGGCTCGTCAAAAAAAAGAAGCTGACGATCGGACTCGAACCGATAACCTGCTGCTTACAAGGCAGCTGCTCTACCAATTGAGCTACGTCAGCGTGGCGGTTTCAACAAAAGATAACCCATGAAAAAGGGAGTAGCGCCTTCAATCCTTCACTTCCCTTGCCGGACTCCAATGAGGCCCAAGGGGGAGTGCTCCGGAGTCCCCTCTGCCCAAAAGATCATTCCTGCTGGTCGCGCTGTCTAGCCTCGCATCCAAGCCTTTTGCATGCCCCGCAGCCTGGGACCCCCAGTTCCTAGGATCCGTGAGACTTCAGCGGTCTTGAGATTCCGCATTGGTCCATCCTCTGAGAGGGCATGGAACGCCTCTGCCCTTGTGATTTCTCAAAGAATGGCGAGGAGGATTGACGGGTGAACTGAGTTAATACAATTTGTATCAACTCCTGCTGGAGAAATTCCAATGGATACCGTCGGAGAACGCCTGAAGTATGCTCTGGCCCTCAGGGGAAAGACGGCCAATTGGCTGGCCACACAACTCAAGATGACCAACATGGCGCGAGAGGCGGCGGGAATTTCTCCGATCCCCTGGGCCAACACCGTGAGGATCTATGAACTCCTCGGGGGAGGGGAAAAGCCTACCCCGGTTGAGTTTGTCGAAGCTGTTGCCAGCCTTCTCACCCTCCGCCCAGCCTGGCTGGCGTTTAGTGATGGTCCTTGCGAGGCCGACGTGCCTGGAGACCAGTGGCGAGAGCTCTACCTGGTGGACGGGAGGTTGAGACGGTTCAAGCCCCCAGATGAGCCGGAACTTAGGGCCCAGGTCCGCCGGGAGTTTGAGGCAGGGTTCGAGGCTGCAGAGGGGTTCGGGAGAGTATCCGCCACGGTGCAGGTCGTGTTTGCCAACTACCTCGCCCACCACTTCGAGCGATGCCGAGAGGAGCCGACGGGGTTTCCAGACCAAGCACTGTGGAGAGGGACTGAAGCTGCCAACACATTCAACCTAGCGGTGAAGAAGGTCCGGGACGGGGCAAAGGCAACGGGGAAGCCCAACTCAAGCCCGGCTTGGACTGCGGCTCTCCTTTGGGCTTTTGGCTCCAGGGGGATGCAGCCTCCCACGCCCCCGGAGATGTCAGCCAGGTAAGCCCTCCTCCTAGCCACCGTTTGTTCGGCTTCCGGATCCCCGGCGGTTTGCTTCTTCCCATCGTGGGCTCCTCTCTTCTTGGAGATCAGGCGGTACTCCTCTTGCTCCGGAGGTC
>CBDUAX010000639.1:0-2807 GCA_965365235.1 uncultured bacterium | reverse complement strand
GAAGATATCCCACTGCCATGACCCGGCCGGCCTTCTCCACCTGGAGGGCCTTGGTCACGAAGACCTGCCCACCCTGGGTGGCAATCCCAACACCCAACAAGAGGAGCCAGTCCCAGCCATGCGGAAGGACAAACACCGGGACAGAGGCAGGGAACGAAGCCACCAATGAAACCACGGCAAAGGAGAGGACGATGACAAGAGGGTGATTGGTTCTGGTCAGCCGGCGGGCAGTGGTGTAGGCCGCCGCCGACAGGATGGCTCCGCAAACAGCCACCAGTACGGGGAGGGGTTCCAGCCCGGTAAGGTCGCCGAAGATAAACCCAGGGCGCGCAACGACGACGACCCCCCCGAGGGCGAAAAGGGCCAGGAAGACCTCCTTTCGCCCCAACATCTCACCCAGAAAAACAGCAGCCAGGAATGCAGTGAAGACTGGATTGGTGAAGTGGAGGACCGTGGTTTCCGCCAGGGGAAGGCGGACAACCGCCCAAAGAAAACAACTTAGAGCCGCGTAGCCGAAAATGCCCCGGAGGAGCAGGAGACCTCGTTCCCTTCCCCAGGGAGATTGTCCGATTCGCTTCAGGGCGTGCAGCGTAAGGAAGGTGGTCAAGACCGCCCGGAACAAAACGATCTCCTGGGTCGGAATCCGCTCTCCGGCCAGTTTCGCAAATGCCGACATGATGGAAAAAGACAAGGCCCCGGCAGCGGCGTACCGGAGCCCGGGGGGGAACCCCGATCTCATGGATCCGGTCTCATCCGTAACCCGGCTCCACCCGGGCCGAGAGCAGAAGATCCTCTTCGTACAGGGAGTCCACCACATCCATGCCGGACTCCACCCAACCGAAGACCGTGTACCCTCCATCAAGGTGGGGCTGCATGGAGTGGGTGATGAAGAACTGAGAGCCTTCGGTGTCTTTCCCGGAGCTCGCCATCCCGATCACGCCTCTTCGGTATGGGGTCTGGGTGAATTCGCTTCGGATGCTGAAACCCGGCCCTCCATAACCATCCCTCCGAGAGAAGTCACCTCCCTGGACCACAAAGTTCGGCACCACCCGGTGGAAGGGCACACCGGTGTACTTCCCAGCTTCTGCAAACCCGGCAATGGTCTGAACCGTCAGGGGGGCGCTCTCTGTATCCAGAACCAGGGTGATCTCCCCCTTGTTGGTCTCGAGAACGAGCCGGGGCTTCGGACCGAGCCTCCTCAGGGCCTCCCAGTCCACGGTCCGTTCGGCCGGTCTCACCTCATTCGACGGAGAGAACTCGTCCTCCGATAGGGAGGAGAGGACCCTCTTGGCAATGTCCTGGACCTTCGCGTCCTGACCTTCTGCCGCATTTCGGATGAAAACTTCGGCCTCAGGAGATCCGGTCTCGCCCAGAGCTGCGAGAATGGCTCCCACCCCATCGAGATGCTCTTGTGATGCCACGCCGGCAAAGGCATCCATGAGGAGATCGAGGGAGCCGAAAGACAAGAAAAGCGAGTCGGCCAGCGCTGGCGCGGCAATGGAAATGGAGGCCACATCCCCGGACCCGAGGCCGACGGCGAATGCAGAGAAGTACCTTCTCTGCTTGGATGGGTCCTCTCGCTCCACTCTCCAGCGTCGGGCGAGGCTCCCCAGGGCCGTGCTTCTGATCCGGGGATTCTCGGCATCGAGGGCCCCCACCAGGGCATCCATGGCTTCTTGACCCGGGACATAGGCCAGGGCACCCAGGGCCCTGACACGGGGCGGGACACTCCCCTCCTCCCAGCTACCCAGCCAGTCCAGGAGGAAGGCCCCTTCCCCGTGGCGGCCCAAGAGGCTCAACACCGGACCCGCCCGCCGCCACTCCTTGGGGTGCTCCGAAACCCAGACCTTCAGCTCCTGGCGTTCCCGAGGGGAAAGCTCCTTGGACCCTGAAAGGGCCTCCGCAGCATAATAGGCAACGTGGGTCGTGGGCTCGTCGAGAGCATCCATGAGGCGGGCTCGCACCGCAACTTCCACGGCCCGGCCCCCCAGCGCTCGGGCCGCGTTGGCCCGGATTCGCCAATCCGGGGAATCTCGGAGCCAGCGCAAGAGGCGTGGATTGTCCTGAGGGTCACCCAACGCGCCCAACCCCAGGAGAAGATGCATAGCCAGCGGATCTTCCAACTCCAGGGAGTCCAGCACCAGTCGAACCTGATGGGCCCGGGGGGCCCACGGCCCTGGGGACCGGGTCCTCCCGAAATAGTACCCAGCTGTCTCACGGGTCCACCTGTCCGGGGCTTTTAGTTGGGCCAGGAGATGCTGAATCCCCGAAGGGAGGGTTTCCCCTCGAGTGCCCATTCGGGAGAGGGCAAGGTTCCTGTCCGCCTCCTCGTAGGGGGAGAGAGGGGTGCTCAGAAGCCGTTCGATGACCCGGGCGTCCCCCACCTTCCCTACGGCCTCCAGGATCCGGGCCCGGACCTGGGGATCGGCCTCGTCCCTCAATGCCCGGAGGAGGTTGGGCCCGTAGCGCGGCTCTCCCAACTGTCCGATGGCAAAGGCGACGTCCCTCCGTACAATCGGGTCGGGATCTCTGAGTGCTGCGGCGAGGGTGGGGCCGGCAGCAGAATCCTGGACCGAAGCCAGCGCCAGTGCCGCTCGGGCCCGGACCCCAGGATCTTCGTGGTCCAGGAACCCCGCCAGGGAGGCCCCATCTCGCTGAACCTGCAGGTCCACCAAAGCTTGGAGTTCGGGGTTTTCCAGCAGGCCATCCCCGGGGCGGTGCGGAGGGGGAGGGGGAGTCCCAAGAGGAATGTTCTCGGGCCCGCCATCACCGCAAGCCACCAAAAGCCCAACGGTGAGGGCGAGAAC
>CBDUAX010000638.1:0-2809 GCA_965365235.1 uncultured bacterium | reverse complement strand
GAAATCCCGCCCACCGCCTGAGTCTGGACGTTTCCGTACCCGACCGGCCCCTGGGATCGGATTCAGATGTCAAGAATCGCCCTCCTGAGCGCCGGTAGCCATTTTCCGGTCCTGGAGGACCCCCACACCAGCGAGGGCCCCCAGAAGCGCCAGAGAGGCCAGACTCGTAAAGAGAGCCCCCTTGAGGGTGCCGGCGTCGAAGAAGAGCTCCACTTCATGGGTGCCCGCCGAGACCGGGACGGCCCGGAGGGAGTGGTTTGCCCGGAGGACAGGTGCATCCGTCCCGTCTACCCGGGCCTTCCAGGCCGGGAACCAGTTGTCGGCGATCACCAGGAGGGCGTTTCCACTGGATTCCGTGGTTACCCGCATCCGGTTGGGCCCCCTTTCCGTCCACTGGACCCGGCCTTGAAGCTCCGATCCGGCCAGTGGGAGGGGCGATTCCTCGGTCAGGACCACCTCGGCCTCGGGTCGGAAACGGTCGGAAAGGAGATACCCCAGGGCGTCCTCCTCCGGGAGCACTACCGCCTCCCCGACCAACCTGGCCCGGGGGAGAGTCTGTATCTCGTAGACGGCTTCGTAGGCATTCTGGCCATCCATGGAGGTGGCCATGACCACCTCCCCGGTGGGGAGGCCACCGAACCGCTGAACCGGCCAGATGATGTAGCGGACGTTCAGAATTGAGAGGAGCCCGAGCTTCGGGGACCCGTCCCGGAGGTCGAGAAGGTTGCCGGGGGCCCCACTTCCAGCCATGCCGATAAGCTCTCGGTATCTGGCCAGGTCGTTGGGATGATGGCCGTTCGCCAATTCCAGACCATACATGCCAGGCTTCACGTCCTGCCCGAATTGGTTTCCACCCATGGCCAGGACCCGGAAAGGCTCCTCGGTTTCCAGCCGGTCCAGGAGATACTGCACATTGGGATCAGGGGCCGACCACTGCTGGAACGTCTGGCCCCAGACCTGGCTCATGGTCCGGATGAAAGGATCGTCCACTCGAATTTGATCGGCGAAGAGAAGGACTCCGAGCCCGAGCACAAGAAGGGACGGGGAAAGCCCCTTCTTCAGTGAGGCCCAGCTTAATCCCAGAACGCCTCCTGCCAGAACGGTCGCAATCAGGAAACCCCTGGCGATAAAGGGCTGGGCCCGGCCCAGAGCCTCCATCTTCCCGGGTTCGATCCCGGGATAGACCACGGAGGTCCAGAATGAAGTCAAGCCGCCTCCCGCCGCCAGCAAGGTCCCCAGGAAAAGGAGGCCGGTGGCCGAAAGAAGGAAGAGGAAGAGCTTCCGTTCTGAGCTTCCAGAGGCACCCCCGGGCCGAGCCTTCTCAGCCCCTCCACTGGGGCCCTTACCGCCATCCCCATCGGACTCCAGGCTGGGATTCGCCCCTGACCCGGAAGGTGGGGTATGGATCCCGAGAATCCGGTCCACCCCGAAGGCCATGAGGGTGATGGCCCCGAATCCGAAGAGGAACGCAGCGATTGAGGGGGCCCGGAAGAGGGAAATGCCGGGAACGACCTCATAGAAGATCCGCCAGACGGGCGTATGAGTCCCCAGGGTGTAGAGGAGGGCCACCCCCCCGATTCCCAGGAGCGTGAAGCGGATCCCCCTCCCAAGAGAAGGACCACCAGAGAGACGTATTCGTGGTTGTCCTTGAACGGGTTCCGGCCCCAGTAGGTGCCTTCCACCCAGGGCGCGCTTCCTACGTTGTTCCCGGCGAATTCCGGGACGATCATGGCCGCCAGCTCCTCAGGGTGCATGGACCAGGAGGAGGAATACGCCACGCTCCCCTCGTCAGACGCTTGGGTGGTGGTAGCCGTCCGGCGCGAGGACTCCAGGACGTACTCCACGGCGGGCAGGAGCTGGATTCCCGCCACCCCGGCCCCGAGTGCCGAGAACCCCAGGAAGAGGCCGAAGCGGGTCGTCATGGCCTTAAGGGCCGCGCCCGCCTTGCCCAGGAGGATCACCCTGACCAGAGCATAGATCCCTACCGCCCCGAAGAGGAAATAGGCCTGCTGGAAGTGGGTGGTGAGGATGACCAGTCCGATGACCAGGGCCATCCCGGCAAAGCTCAAGAGCCTGCCCCGGACCAGGGAGGATTCCGTCGCCCAGAAGAGGAGGGGCGTCAGGGCGGAAACAAAGAGTTTCCCGTCGTGCCCGGGACTCACCAGGGTCACCATGAAGGGCGCCATCAGGTACGCCAGGCCGGCAAGGAGAGCCGCTGGCCGGGAGCGGCCCAGCGACCGGATCCACCCGTAGGTGAAGAGACCCGAAAGGAACACATGAACCACCAGCTTCCAGCCCAGGGCTCGGAAGGGTTCCATCACCAGCATCAGGAGGGATGTCGGGTAGAGGGAGTCGCCCCCGGCCAGAGAGTTCAGGAAAGGGGTCCCCCCCAGGATGATAGGGTTCCAGAAGGGGAAGATCCCGTCACGAAGGGCCTCGGCGAAGAAGGCTCTCGCCATGTACCCAAGGGAGATGGTATCCGAGGAGAAGAGCATTTCCCCCGAGAACACGAATTTTCTGAAGAGGATCATGGTGGCCAGGGCGTAGATGGCCGGCGGGAGCCACCCCGGTATCCGTGACCCAGAAGATGGTAGGTCACCGGTGGATCCCTTCTCGCGATCCGGGGCCTCGCGTTCCCTTTCGCCCTTCACTTTCCTGCTTTTTGCCGCCTTTGCCATTCGCTTCAATCACTCCCCTTCAAGACGGATTCGTACACCTCCAGATGCCGTCGGGCCAACCGGAGGTTGCTCCACTCCGAAACCACCCTTCCCCTCGCGGCTTCACCCTTCTCGGACAGACCCGGGTCCCC
>CBDUAX010000637.1:0-2812 GCA_965365235.1 uncultured bacterium | reverse complement strand
AGGTAGGGATTGAGGCGCTGAAAGAAGATCCCGGTCCCGACTGTCGTCCGGAAAACCGGAATCTCATATTCCTGAGCGATCGCGAGAAAGTACGGCGGAACCTCGATTCCCTTGGTGATGAAGACCACGGGAACCTCGTGATGGAAAAATTCCCTCAAACGGTTCGCCGCCAACTCGGGCTCCAGATGCTCCAGGTAGGCCATCTCCGTTTCACCGAAGACCTGGGCCCTGCCGTCCCGGACCCGTTCCGTGAAACCCGCCAGAGCCAGTCCCGGGCTGGTGGGGTTCGGGTGGGTAATGGGTCGGCCGAGTTCGGCTTCGGGCGTCAATAGTTCCAGAGAGAGGGCTTTCTCCCTCTCCTGGAGGAGGTCCTCCACCGTGATCTGTTTCTTCAAGCCTTCCTCTTCAATCCTCGATTGGTGCAGTTTTGTCCATACCGCGGCTGTGGTGCTCCGTCCTCTGGGAACGCCGGCGTTTTAGCATTCTCGAGAGCCGATCCACCATGGAGTCCAACGCTTCCTGGAACTCGTCCCCTTCCCCACCAGCCACCACCGGGTCGCCCCGACCCACCTTCAGAATAGCCTCGACCTTCTTGAGATGCTTCTCGGTCTTGAACACCACCTCAGCGGCCGAGAGGCGTGGCTCGTATTTGCTGAGTTTTCCCAGTTGCTCTTCAGTCCTGGTCCGGACACTGTCCGGGATCTCACACTTTCTGGCGGCAATCTGGATTCTCATCACTCCTCCGTGAAAAAACGCCTCTTCTCCCCTCGCCTCAGGTCGATCCAGAGGGCCGGGGGAGAAAAAAAAGTTACCCCTGGGCCGGTTCCCGGGCTACCCGATTCTCCAGGAAGCACAACATCTGCCTGGCCGCCTCTCCCCAGGTGAACCCCTCGGCAAATGTCCGCGCCCCACCACCCATCTCCGCCCTCCAATCCGACGAGGAGACAGCCCGAAAGAGCGCCTTCTCCAGCGCTGTCAGATCTCCGTGGGGAACCAGGTTTCCGGTCTTGCCATCCCGGACCGAGTCTCTCAGCCCGGGGGAGTCGCTCGCGATGGTGGGGGTGCCGCACGCAGCGGCCTCCAGGGCTGAGATCCCCCACCCCTCCTTCGGTGACGTGAGTACGTGGACCCAACTTTCCCGGAAGAGCCGGATCTTTTCCTCCTCCTCTACATACCCCAAAAACCGCACAGTTTCCCCCAGACCCAACCGGGAGGCCAGCCCCATCAGGTTCTTCTCGTAGCTTCCCTTTCCAGCTATTAGAAGCTGAAGATTCGGGACGCGGGTCTTGAGCCTGGCAACCGCCTTGAGGATGAGATCGATGCGCTTGTAACGTTTCAGGCGGCCCAGGTAGAGGATGGTCGGCTGAGGAAACCGAGCTCCGTCCTCGCTGGGGCGGAACTGTCTGAGGTCCACACCGTTGTGGACCAGAGCGAGTTCTGGAACCTCCAACCCACGGGTCCGCAGGTCGTGGGCGGTAGAGGGCGACACCGCTACGGTGGGCGTCCCCCGGTAGGCAAGGGGAATGGCCTTCTCCAGGAGCCAGGTCGTGGCCGCAACGGGGAGTGAGGCCTCTTGAAATGCGGTGCCGCCGAAAAGGTGGTGAACCAGAAGGACGACAGGGGTTCGCGTGAGTTGGGGCAGGAAGATCGGGACCTTGTTGAGATCCTCCACCACGACGTCGAAGCTGGTCTGTCTCCAGCTCTTCCTCAGGTACCTTGGACCTTTGAAGAAAAAGCTCAACCGCCCCCCGACCCGGTGGACCGAGATTCCGTCCACTACTTCGTTCCCCAACCCGCCGGGGAAACCGGAGGCGAGGAGGGTGACCTCGTGGCCCCATCCGGCGATCCGCCCAAAGACCTCATGAAGATGGGTCTCGGCGCCTCCCGCCTGGGGGTTCAACCGGTCCTGCCAGTTGACCACGAGGATCCTCACGGTTGGGAGCCCCCTCCTTTCCAGAGCAGAAGCCCTATCGGTCGGAACCTTTGAAAAGAGCGTCCAGTACCCCGTTCACAAATCGAGGGGAATCCTTCCCTCCGTAGGCTTCGGCCAGGTGGATCCCCTCCTGGATGGATACCTTCGGGGGAATCTCCTCGAGAAAGAGGAGCTCGGCGCCGGCAAGGCGGAGGATGGACCGGTCCATGACGGAGAGGCGCTCGAGGCGCCAATTCTCCAAGGCCTCCTGCACAGCCCTGTCCACCTCCGGGAGATGATCCTGGAGTGCTTCCAGCAGAAGCTCGAGGTACGCCACCCTTCGCTGGGCTACAGTCCGGGTTTGAAGGATTTTTGAGAGAGCCTGGAGGATCGTCTCTCCGCCTCCGGCGCTCTCCCATCGGTAGAGGACCTGTAGGGCCCACGCCCGGGCCCGGCTCCGGTCCCGGGGATGCGATCCATCTTGTGCCGAGGAAGGAGAAGTCAACCAGCTACTCCATTCGTCGGAAGAGCTCGGCCATCTCCAGGGCGCTCAGTGCAGCATCCCAGCCTTTGTTCCCGGCTTTGGTTCCCGCCCGCTCGAGGGCCTGGTCCACCGTGTCGGTGGTAAGGACTCCCAGGGATACCGGGATGGACGCCTCTCGGGCGATGACCCCGAGGCCACGGGTGGCTTCTCCGGCTACATATTCAAAATGCGGGGTACCCCCACGAATCACACATCCAAGGGCCACGATCCCGTCATGTTTCCCGAGGGACACCACTTTGGCTGCGGCGGAGGGCAGCTCCCAAGCTCCTGGGACCCGGAAGAGATCGATGTCCGCTTCCGACACCCCATGCCGAATGAGGCAGTCTTTGGCACCGGCCACCAACTGCTCCGTGACC
>CBDUAX010000636.1:0-2816 GCA_965365235.1 uncultured bacterium | reverse complement strand
TGAGCCTGTATCGGGCTTCGTGGACGGTTCGGGGAGATGAGGGGACTCGCCTCCTTCTCACCCTCCAGTCCGAGAAGGGCGGCATCGACTCCTGGGAGGTGGCGTTGGACGGGCAGGAGGCCTCTTCGGGCGGGAGGTGAACCGGGTCCCATTCAGACCGACCGTCCGCTCCGGTCCACCCGGTGGATGACGAACCAGTCTTTTTCGAAATCAGAGTTTGTATCGACGGTGAGGTGCCAAACGCTGAGGGACGGGAACCGTTCCCCCAGATCGTCCAGGTCGAGCCTACTCGCCGGAAAGCCCGGTGGTCCACACCACCACTCGGACCAGGGGCCCGCACCCATGCCCAGTCCGCAAGTCGGCGCCGCCTCGAGACCACCACGCTGCACCGAAGAGTGCGCGCAGGTTATCGGAGATCCAAGCCCTGCACAGGACCCGAAGCAGCCCGTCTGGACGGGTGAATTCTATTGTGCATAAGCTTTTCATGCCCCATCATTAACCCGATCACATAACAGAACAAAACGTTCCTGGGCACGGCCTGCGCTGGCCGGTGTCTTTCCCCTTGCTAAATGGAGGTGCCCCTTGTCCAAACGTCTGAGCGTTCCTGCCCTGATCCTGATCCTTACGGCCTGCGTCGACACGCCCCTGGCGGTCGACGAGCAGCCACCTCTGGAACCGTCCTACTCTCAGCTCTCCCTCGATGTCGAGATGGACGTGAGCGGACGGTACCTGGTCATGCTCCGTCCTGGGGTGCCGAATCGGCTGGGGAACGATGTGGAGGCCCTGGGGGGAACAGTACGATACTCGCATCCGATTGGAATTGCTGCCGTCAGCGGGTTCACCGATGCTGCTGCTGCGGAACTTGGTGCAAAGCCATACGTGCTTCGACTGGACGCCGACGCGGTCCTTGAACTGGACCCCATGATGGGCGTAGGCGCGGTGGAGTCGGTGGGAGCCACACCTGCGAGCCCGGATGATCCCGAGGCCGCGTTTTTCTTCTCCCGCCAGTGGAATATGCGCGCGGTGAAAGCCGATGAGGCGTGGGCAACTGGCCGGACCGGGGACGAGTCCGTGACGGTAGCCATCCTCGATACGGGGATCGACTACGAGTATCCCGACCTTGAAGGACGGGTGGATCTTGCCCGTTCGGCCTCGTTCATACCAGAAGAGGACGAGCTTGTGGAGTTCTTCTTCCCGGGCAACCATCCGGCAACGGACCTGAACTGGCACGGTACGCATGTTGCCGCCATCGCCGTCAGCAATTCCGAGGTGATTGCCGGCGTCACCTCCAAACCGACCTTGATGGGTGTGAAGGTGTGCGATGTGTACGGCTCTTGTCCGATGATTGCCCTGGTTATGGGTGTGCTCCACGCGGTGGACCATGGTGCGGATGTCATCAACATTAGCTCCGGTGGGTGGTTCCTGAAGCCTGGGGTCGGCCAGCTTGTGGGATACCTCAATCGTGTCTTTAACTACGCCAACCGAGCGGGTGTGACGGTGGTGGTTGCCGCTGGGAACGATGCTTGGGATCTGGATCACAATGGGAACGAGTACACTTTCTATTGTGATGCCCCCAATGTGATCTGCGTCTCGGCGACGGGGCCGACGGACTCGGAGGATGTCTGGTATGGGCCGTGGACCGAGGTAGACGCGCCGGCCCCCTACACCAATTTCGGGCGCTCTTCCATCGGCGTCGCCGCTCCGGGTGGGACCGGGAATGGGTGGGTCTGGTCGGCATGCCCTACGACGAGCCTGTCCGTCCCCGCATGCCAGAGGGGCATCTACATTCTCGGAGCCGCTGGCACGTCCCAGGCCGCACCCCACGTGGCAGGACTGGCCGCACTCCTGGTGGAAGACCTGGGCCGGAACCCCGCTAAGGTGCGGGCCCTCATTCAAAACTCTGCCGACGACCTCGGCCGACCCGGGGTGGATCCGTTCTACGGGAGGGGTCGCATCAATGTCCTGGCGGCGGTAAGCCATTGACCCGGTAGAGAGGCTTGATTTTCCTGCGGTAGAGGAGAACCTCGAGCGTCACACGGCGTACGGGGTCCTCCCGGATAGGGCGGCTCCTTTTGGGGCCGCCCCTTTCTTTGCCGATCTATCGGTGGAGGCGGGGTGGCGCCGCATTCATCCCAAGGGGATCGGGGCCGAAACGATTCGGCCCATGGGTCCCCTTCCCCAGCAAGAGGACGGATCCGAGATAGATGTTGTAGATGGGCACCATCAGGAGCCACCAGTGACTGCCCGGCCTGTCCAGGTCGTGGAGTCTCTTCACGGTGACCGCGATGGCGGACCATATCCCACCGGCAATGACCCCAAGCATCGGTAGGAAGAGGAGCGGAGTAGAGAGTACCGCGCTCAAGGTCAGGATCAGGACGATAAGGCTGATGATGACCAGGTCATCCAATACGATGTGAAAGAAGTACCAGCCACGATTTACCCGGCCCTCTTGACTGAAGAGTTCGATGAAGGGATCCATGGAGTCTCCTGATTCAGGCCGACCCAGGAGTGGGCACACGACCTTTCGCTACTGCTGATACGGTCGGGCCAAAGTCGTTGTTCAACTTCGGAGGTCGGGGGCCCCGCCCGTCCTCATTCCGACAAGCAAGATGATCCCGCCCGAATACCTGGTGCGACTTGCGGGCCCCCCCCCGGTCCCCTGAGCAACGAGAGCGGCGTCGGCCCAATCCCGGATCCCTCGCCCATACCCTCCGCTGTCGTGCACGGGAGGAAGGCTTCCCCGGGCGGAGGGTGAGTCGGGTCCCTTTCAGACCGACCGTCCGCTCCGGTCCACCCGGTGGATGACGAACCAGTCT
>CBDUAX010000635.1:0-2824 GCA_965365235.1 uncultured bacterium | reverse complement strand
CCGCGTGGAGGACCTGACCGGGGACCCGGACCGGGCCCACCTGGCTGCCGGTGTGCACGAGGAGCTCATCGCTGAGCTGGGGCGTTTGGACCTGGAAGTGAAATCCCGGGCCACCATGGCCCGGTACCGGAATTCGGAGCTTGGTATCCCCGAGATTGCCAGGGAATTGGGGGTAGACGGCGTGGTGGAGGCATCGTTGCTTGCCGCCGACGACAGCCTGGTGATCGGGGCTCGCCTTTACAGCCGGGATGAGGAAGAGCTCTGGGCCGACTCCTTCGAGGGTGTCCTCCCGGACCTCGTGGCACTGTATCGGGGGTTTTCCCGGGCCATTGCCGAGCGGATCCGGCTGAGCCTCAGCCCTGAGGACGAGACTCGTCGCGAGCAGCAACCCGCGGTGAATCCGGCTGTCTACGAGCCATACCTGCGGGGCAAAACGGTGCTCCAGACCGCAAGGACCCCTGACGACTTCGAGCGAGCCATCGACTTCTTCAACCAGGCGATTGCGGCGGATCCCACCGACCCCATGGCGTCGGCAGGTTTGGCCCAGTGCTATGTGACTCTGGGGCACAATACACTCGTCTCGGATCCTCAGATTTGGTCTCTTGGCCGGGCCAACGCGTTGAGGGCCATCAATATGGACCCCACTTCAGCCGAAGGATGGGCGGCGTTGGCGAACTATGAGACCTACTGGGGGCGGGACTGGGCGGCGGCGGAGGAAGCCTTCCACAAGGCCAACGACCTGAACTCCAACCTAGCCTGGAATCACTACCACTACGCGTGGTACCTGATGCTCTTCGGGCGGACGGAGGAGGCTCTGGCGGAACAGAGACTCGCGGTGGAGCTGGATCCCCTGACTCCCCACCACACCACGTGGCTCCCTGCTATCCACTTTGGGAGCCAAGACTTCCAGAAAGCCTACGAGGAGTCGAAGGCACAGGTGGAGGGGGCCTACGCCGACAATTTCATCGCAAACCGGGTCTTGCTGAGGAGTGCTGCGTATTCCGGTCACCACGAGGAGGCCCTTGCATTCGCTTTGAAGTACCGCGAGCTCGGAGGGGGCGTCAGGGGGATCGCTCTCGCCCATGCCATGGCCGGAAACACCGAAGAGGCCGTGCCCATCGTTGAGTGGCTGGAGCAGTACAGGCCGATGAGCTCGGAGTTGGCCGCCTGGCTGGGCGAGATCCATGCGGCCTTGGGAAACCGGGAGAAGACCTTTGAGTGGCTGGAGCGGGAGCCGCCCTACTTCGCCCTGCCGTGGTACGTCCTCTGGCCGCCCATGGAGAAGTTTCGGGATGACCCGCGCCTACAAGCGCTCCTTCAAAAGCACAACCTGGCCCTGGAACCCGGACGGATCGCGCCCATCCCCCTGCCACCCCATCAGCACGAACTCCCGGAGGCGAGGCCGGGCGGATAAGCCGGTTTGTGTTTGGCGGAGCCGGCCAAAGCGCCGACGTTGTGTAACGCCGGGCTTCCGCTCGGCCCCAAGTAGAGGCCAGTTGGAGTCCAAGACGACACTCTACAGGGACCTTCGCTTCTCCACCGGACCATCATCGGTCTTCGCGACGGGAGGGGACCTGGTGTTCGTCTTCCTCACCAACCCGCAATCTGCGTCCAACAGGCAGCTTCGGAACCGGAAACGAGCCCTCGGGCTCACTCTTGTGGAGCGTGATCCGCAAAACCCCCGAGGACCCCCTAGCCTCCTCTCTTCAACAAGCGCCCGGGTTTGGCATCGGTGAGGATGCCCCCGTCGATGACAGGGACGCCGTTTACCAGCAGGAAGTCGATCCCCTCGGCGTACTGCATTGGGTCCACGAAGTCCGCCCGATCCGTGAGTTCTTCCGGATCAAACACCAGCAGGTCGGCCGCCATGCCGGTGGCGATGAGCCCCCGGTCGAACAACCCCAGTCGGTGAGCCGCCAGGGAGGTCATCCTCCTCACGGCCTCCTCCAGGGTTATGACTCCATCCTCCCTCACATACTTTGCAATCACCCGAGGGAATGCTCCGAACGCTCGGGGATGGGAACTCGCGGAGGTGGCCGGGTTCACGGGGGAGGCGTCGGTGTCGATCATCACCCACGGAGCACGGAGCGCCTCCCACTTCTGCTCTTCGTTCATGCTCTTCGGATTCACGCTCACCCCTCCGGCCTGTACCAGGTCGAAAAAGGCATTCCAAGGGTCTGTCCCCATCACCTCGGCTGCATCGGAAACCGATCCACCGATCACCCTCGGGTCAACCGACGAAGAGCCGGAGACGATAAGGACATTGTCCCAGTCCATCCCCACATGCCGGTACCAGTTCTCCCAATCGGACGTGGTCTCCACCTCCTCCTTCAACGCTCCCCGCACCGCCGGGTCGGAGAGGCTGGGAAGGAAAGCCTGGTTGCCCTGGGCGTAGTGTCTCGGGTGAAGGAAAGACCCCAGTCCGATTCCGTTCCGGATATACGGGTAGACATCGGCGGTCACGTCCATTCCCTCTGCCCGGGCCGAGTCCAACAGGGCGATCGCCCAACCCATGAGGGGCCAATTGTCCTGGCCGGCCGCTTTCAGGTGATAGATATGGACCGGCACCCCGGCGCCCGCTCCAATGGTCAGGGCCTCCCGGATTGCGCCGAGGACATCCTGGCTCTCATTCCGGAGGTGCGTGAAATAGAGGCCCCCATACTCCCCGGCGACTCGGGCCAACTCGGTGATCTCCTCGGTACTGGCGTAGACGGCCGGGGGGTAGATCAGCGCAATGGAGACTCCAACGGCTCCCATCTCCATTCCCTGTCGGACCAGCGCTTTCATCTCATCCAGCTGCGTAGGCGTGGGTTGGATATCTCCG
>CBDUAX010000634.1:0-2849 GCA_965365235.1 uncultured bacterium | reverse complement strand
GAGACCAAAGCTCGAGGACCTTTCTCCCGCTCTGCCGCACCCCCTCAACCTGCCCCGAGCCCTGGTGAAACCACGACGCCGAACGTAGATCAATGGCAGTGATAATGATTGATGTGGTTAACCGAAGTCGATGGACCGATCCGAGGGAGTGCCCAGGCCCACGGCGGCTCCTGACGACCCGTGAAAACCCGGAACACCAGCAAGGAAACAACACCCATGAGGACATGCGGAAAAAGAACATTCTGGGGACCCTCTCTCCTCTTGGCCCTGGTCCTGGGAATTCCAGGGAGCGGCGAGGGGCAGACGCACTCCTACCTGGATTTTGAAGGCCTCACTCGAGAACTCCGTGCGGTGGTGGATGCATCGAACCTGGCGACGATGGAATCGCTGGGAACGACCTCGGGCGGAAGAGATGTCTGGATGGTTCGGGTAGGGGACCCTTCCGGGAGCCCCCTGGACCATCGTCCCGGGGTCCTGGTGGTGGGGAACCTTGAAGGAGACCACCTCATCGGGAGCCACCTGGCCTTGGAGGCGATTCGGTACCTCATCGACAACCGGGAGGTCGGTGAGGTGGCATCGGTCCTCTCCGACCGTGTGGTTTACCTCTTCCCCCGTCTCAATCCTGATGGGGCCGAGTCCATGTTCGCCTCCACCAAGGAGGACCGGAAAACGAACGCTCGACGCTGGGACGATGACAATGATGGGCGTGTAGATGAAGACGGCCCCGAGGACCTGAACGGAGACGGATTGATCACCGCCATGAGGGTCAGGGACCCGGCCGGCCTCTATACCATCGATACAGCGGATGCCCGGGCCATGAAAGAGGCGGATCCTACCAAGGGGGAGTCGGGCGACTTTCGGGTGTATTGGGAAGGAGTAGACTCGGATGGGGACGGGTTCATCAATGAGGACGGTCCGGGGGGTGTGGATCTGAACCGCAACTTCCAGCACGCCTATCCATACTGGGAGCGGGACGCCGGGCCCCACATGGTGAGTGAGGTGGAGACCCGAGCCCTCATGGACTTCGTCCTGGCCCATCGAAATATCGCCGCCGTCCTGACCTTCTCTCAGACGGACAACCTGGTGACCCCTCCAAATTCCAGAGGTGGGCTGGCCGGCCAGAAGGTCTTGAACCTTTCCACCTACGCAGAAACCTCCAACGATGAGGTTTTCTCCAGAGGGATCGTAGGTACCGGTGGCGCCACGGGTGGGCGAGGGGTCCGAGGCGGCAGAGGGGGCGGTGGCGGAGGGTTCATCCGAGGTGCGCAGCCTGGTCGGGACAACGATCCCAGCTCCGGGGTCCGGCCGGCCACGACGGTGGCAACACCCGATCAGGTCTATTTCAGAGCCGTTTCCGACCGCTACAAGCGCATCACGGGCATCGAGGGGGTCCCCATTCATCGAACCCCGGAGGGGGCCTTTTTCCAGTACGGGTACTTCCATTTTGGGGTGCCCTCGTTCAGCACGCTGGGATGGGGTTTCCCCAAGAGTGAAGCTGCCGAGCAAACTGGAGGACGGACCGCCCCGGGGACTGGCCCCTCAGGTCAGGGAACGCCCAGCCCATCCAGGAGCGACGCGTCCCTTCTCTCGGAGCTGGACGGTGCGGGAATCGAAGCTTTTGTGGATTGGAGTCCGTTCCAACACCCGGAACTGGGCGAAGTCGAGATCGGGGGCTTCCGACCCTACCTGATCCAAAATCCACCCCCGGAACAGATTCCCGAGCTGGGCCGGACGCACGGGGAGTTCCTGGTGGAGCTGGCAGGATTGCTCCCAAGAGTGAGAATCGCCGACACGGAGGTGGAGGCCCACGGTGGCGGGCTCTTCACCGTAACCGTTCACGTGGAGAACCAGGGGTTCTTTCCAACCTCTCTTCGCCACGGTCAGACCTCTCGCTCGGTTGGGCCGACCTTCCTTCAGATCCAGATAGAAGACGACGATATCCTTTCCGGAGCAGACAAGACCGCTCCTCTTGGGGTCTTGGCAGGGTCCGGAAGCCAGGAGGAAGTGATCTGGCTCATCCGAGGCCGGGAGGGAGCCCAGGTGGAAATCCGGCTCCAATCCCAAAAGGCCGGCCGTGAGACCGTAACCATCACTTTGAGGTGAGGAGGCCTATCATGAAGACGTTTCGGATTCTGGCGGCCACTTCTCTCGCCGCCCTCTGTTTTGGTTCACTACCGGCCATCTCCTCAACCGGGCTCCTGGCTCAAGAGCGGCAGGGTTCCGACCCACCCCACACCCTGGAGCTCTCCTGGGACCGGTGGCTGTCCCACCAGGAGATGGGAGAGCGGATGGAGTTGATGGCCCGAACCTGGCCCAAGTTTCTCACCCTCTCCTCCATGGGCGAAAGCTATGGAGGAAGGGAACTCTGGGTGATGACCATCAACAATCCGGATACCGGCCCCGAGCTGGGCAAGGCTGGGATGTACATCGAAGCCGATGTACACGGGAACGAGGTCCAGGGAAGCGAGGTGTGCCTCTACACCATCTGGTACCTTATGGAGAACTACGACCGGATTCCGGAGATCAAACGCCTGGTCGACCAACGGGTATTCTACATCGTCCCCACCATCAACCCCGATGGGCGGGATTTTTTCTTGTATGGGACGGGCTCCGGGGCCCGCACCGGCCATGTGCCGGTGGACTCCGACGGGGACGGCCTCTTTGATGAGGACGGCCCGGACGATCTCAACGGCAACGGCGTCATCGAACAAATCCGGAAATATGTCCCGGGAGAGGGGACCCACAGGCTCAACCAACACGATCCCCGGATTTTGGAGGCGGTAGCGCCTTGGGAGAAGGGGGATTGGGTTCTCCTGCCAAGTAAGAAAAAATCAGCGATTCACTTTGGA
>CBDUAX010000633.1:0-2855 GCA_965365235.1 uncultured bacterium | reverse complement strand
GACCAGTACCACTCGCTACTGTAGGTGCCGCCGCACTTGGCCAAGTAGCCATCACGACTGCGGCGAGCTCGCTCAGTTATCTCGGCAGCCTCGGCGTGGCCCGTATGGTCTTTCCAGAGCCAGGCGTGGGCGGCCAGCTTTCCTTCCCACACTGGATCCAGCGCCAGGGGCCGGGCCTGGGCATCCACCGGAATGGGCGTGGATCCGGTGGTATCCACGCCGATCCCAATCACCCCCGCCGGTGAGAACTCGGCTGTACTCCCGGCCTCCTCCAGGGCACCCCGAATGGACTCTCGAAGCCCGGTCAAGTAGTCCGCCGGATGCTGGCGAGCCAGGTGGGGATCTCGGGGATCCACAAGAACGCCGTTCTCACCGGTTGGATAGTCGAAGACGGAAGTTCCGAAGGTCGATCCGTCAGCACAGCTCACAACGACAGCACGGACCGAGTTCGTGCCGAAATCCAGACCCAGAGCGAACCCCCTCATGATCTTGCCTCGGGTTGGAGGAGACGGGCTTCCCCGGTCGGCTCGGGGCTTGGCCGACGGGGAGGCCCGTGGGAGACATCGAATCCGCGCCAGCCCATTCCTCGACTAGCCCCTGAAGTAGAGGTACGCCAGAAGGATCAAGATCAAGACGGCTGCGGAGCCCAGGACGTCCCGCCGGTCCCAGCTGGCCCTGGATTCGGCCCGGTGCTCGTCGGTGACCGTAGCGAATGTGAGCCCCGAAATCCTCTCGTAGGCCGGGATCGGTGTGGCGTAGCTCACCACCACCATGACCACAACTGAGGCCAGGAAGATGAACAGGCTGTAGTACTGGAAGTAGATGTTGTTCACGATCCAGAGGAAGGACCCTTCCGAATACCCGTTTTCGAATCCGCCGAGCCCCAAGCTCACCGGTGTATCCACTGCGAGCCGGAAGGCCCCGAGGACGAAGCCCACTACAAGGGCTGCCAGTGCCCCCCTGGCGTTCAGCCGCTTCCAGAAAACTCCCAGGAAGAAGACCGTGAAGATGGGCGGCGCCAGGTACCCCTGAACTCCCTGGAGATACTCGTACAACCCCCTGGCACCCTGGATGACCGGAACCCAGAGAAGGCCGACGATGACCATGACGGTGGTGGCAATCCGCCCCACCCAGACCAGACGGTGCTGGGAGGCCTCCGGGCGGAACTTCTGGTAGAGGTCCATGGTGAAGAGGGTGGAGCAGGCGTTGAAGACCCCTGCCAGCGAGCTCATGAGAGCCGCCAGGAGCCCGGCCACGACGAGGCCCCGAACCCCCACGGGGAGGATACTGGTCACCAACAAGGGATAGGCCGCCTGAGACGTTTCCCGTATGGCATTCCCCTGAGCGTCCACGATGCCGTTCAAGGCCGAAAAATCCCCGGTCCGGGCCAGCGCCAGAGCGATCATCCCGGGAATGATGAAAATGAAGACCGGGAGCAGCTTGAGGATCCCCGCGAAGATGCTTCCCCTCCGGGCGTGGGTCTCGTCTCTGGCCCCCAGGGCCCTCTGGACGATGTACTGATCGGTACACCAATACCAGAGACCGATGATAGGAGCACAGAACAACATCCCCAACCAGGGGAAGTTTTGATTGAAGTACCAGGCGAGACGCCCCTCCTCCATTACCGGGGCCCAAGTCCCCTCGACTCCCTCGGGGATCAGGGGCTTCCAGAGATTGAAGAGGTCCGGATCCAGGGCTGCCCGGAACCCCTCCCACCCGCCCAACTCCCGGAGTCCGAATAGGGTAAGGAGTCCGGAGCCCAACACCAGGATCACGGTCTGAAGGGCCTCGGTGTAGGCCACCGCCCCCATTCCTCCGGCCACGGTATAGATCCCGGTGAGGATGATGACCGTCACCGATCCAATCCAGAAACTATTCCAGACCATTCCTGCAATTTCGAATTGGAGATCCGGGAGGAGGGCTGCGAACACAATGCCGCCTGCGAAGATGCCAACGGCGATCTTGGTGAGGACGTAGCTCACCAGGGAGATGACGGTGAGGACCCATCGGGAGCCCGGTGAGAATCTCTTCTCCAGAAACTCGGGCATGGTGTAGACACGGGACCGGATGAAAAACGGCACGAAAACCCAAGCCAGAACCAGGAGGCACCAGGCATGAAGCTCGTAGTGTGCCATGGCGACCCCGTCGGTGGCGCCCGACCCGGCAAGCCCCACGAGGTGCTCCGACCCGATGTTGGAGGCGAAAATGGAGGCACCGACGATGAACCAGCCCAGGTTCCGGTCCGCCAGGAAATAGTCGTCGGGAGTGTTTTTGCGGCGAAGGAAGACCCAACCAGCCAAGCCAAAGACCACGCCGAGGTATCCGATGATGATGAGCCAATCGGGTAGGGCCATGACCCTTTCCTGGGCAGAAGGAAGAGACTTCTGAGTCCGTGCCAACCGATGGACGAGACCCGCAATAACGCCTCAGTCTAGGGAGGCGTTTCCAGAGGCGGCAAGCTCCGGGTGGGGTTGTCAGAAGTCGTCAACGCCAATCCAACTCCCCTGACCGACTGGTTCGGGCATGCGGAGAAGGTCCCTGGAGCCGTTTGAAACGGCCTGAGCGCCAGAGAATGAAGCTGGCCGGTGTTCTTCTCGGTTCCTCACTCCACGCCGAAACGGAAGATCGTGGTGGTCCGGTACTCCTCCCCCGGGCCAAGAATCGTGTTAGGGAACTCCGGCTGGTTCGGAGAGTCGGGATAGTGTTGGGTTTCCAGACAGAATCCGCTGCGGTGATGGTAGATCGCTCCGCCTTTTCCGGTAAGGGTCCCGTCCAGGAAGTTTCCGGAATAGAACTGGATTCCAGGCTCGGTCGTAAGGATCTCCAGGGTCCTGCCCGACGTGGGCTCCCTTACC